>NZ_JBEHZD010000137.1:0-15203 GCF_040240285.1 Streptomyces sp. HSW2009
GGGGCCCCCCCCCCCCGCCCCGGGGCCCCCCCCCCCCGGGGGGGGGGGGGGGGGGCCCCCCCGCCCCCGCCCCCCCCCGGGGGGCGGGGGCCGAAGCGTGCTCAGACCTTGCGCCAGCCGGGCACCCAGGCGCCGTCCTCGACGGTGTAGTCACCGAAGAGGGCCGGTGCCTCCTTGGCCATCAGGTCGCCGACCTTGCCGAACAGCAGCCGGATCTCCTCCTCGGCGCCGGGCGCGGTGCGGCTCTCGATGACGTGCCGCAGCGTACGGACGTTGGCCGTCCACACCAGCCCGGTGGCCACCCCCTCGGGCGCGAAGCGGCGCATGAACGAGGTCTTGGCCTTCTTCTCGGCGAACGCCACGCCCTCCTCGTCGAGCCCGAAGTGCTCGGCCATCCAGAGCTGGAACTCCTCCATCCGCCCCAGCAACTCGGTGGCCCGCGCCATCAGCTCAGGGTCGTCCTCGGCCCACCGCGGGAACCAGAACGGCAGGTCGTCCAGGCGGACGAAGCGCAGCGACTCCTGGGAGACGGCGGTGCCGGCCCGGTGGCGCACCAACTCGTGCGTGGCCACCCGGCTCACGTGGTGCAGCACGAACGAGAAGCTCACGTGTTCCAGGACCGAGCCGTGCGCGCTGGAGAGGATGTTGCGCAGGTACTTCTCCTGGTCGGTGCGGATGCGGGTGACGTTGGGGTTGAGCCCGGGCTCCCAGGAGCGGTAGCACACCCGGCCCGCGAACTCCGCCAGGTTCTGCGCGTCGTCCCACTCACCCCGGTCGATGCGCTCCAACCAGCTCTCCCCGCCCACGTCGGCGAGGTAGCCGGCGACCTCGTCGTAGTCGAGCTGGGGGCGGGCGATGAGGTGGACCTCGGGTTCGACAGGGCGCAACGTGACCATCCTTGGTAGCTCGGACAAAGCTTGACCGAGTCTGCCATGTCCCGCGCGCACCGCCGCGCGCACCGGGGGCGGTGAGCTGTGGATACACCGACCCGGGCGGGCGGAGCACCGAAGCACGGGCCCAGCGCTCCACGCGCCCGGGCCCGTACCCGCGGCGGGCAGCGGGCGTGCCGTACAGATCCAGTCCAGTGCTCCACGAGTCCAGTCCAGCGCTCCACGCGCCCGGCCCGTACTCCGATGACCCGCACCACGACGTCCCGCGCCCACCCACGGCACCCCGGTGCCCGCTGCGGTCCCCGCGCGAAGGTCAGCGGCGCACGGTGCCCGCGGTGACGGCGATCACCGCGCGGACCTGGGCCGTGATGGTCCGCCGGTTGTGTACGAACGTGGGGTCGGTGACGGTGCCGGTGGCCGGGTTCGTGTTGTCGGCGGCGAATTCCAGGATCGGGGTGTGCAGGTGCCCGCCCGGGGCGTTGAGGCCGACCGCGTCGCGCAGCAGCGTCGCCCGGTAGGCGATCTCGTTGGAGAGGTAGTCACCGCCACCGCCGGCCCGCGCGACCGAGCCGGGCGTGGGCCCGTCGGGCCGCACCACCGGGGTGTCGCCACCGGCCGGGATCTCGGTCACCGACGTGTTGTCGCGCACCGGGAACGGGCCGGTCTTCGCCGCGACGATCTGCTGGTACGGCAGCGAGGTGGTGGTCCACTGCGGCTGCGGCTTCGGGGTCGGCACACCCGGCGGCAGGGGGGCGACCCCGGTGCGCGAGAGGTTGAGGTTGTCGCCGTACCCGCCGCGCCAGGCGCCGTTGGTGCGCTCCAGGTCGAACTGGCCAGGCCGGCCCTGGCTGATGGTGGTGAACGCGTCGACCTGCCGCGGGCCGGCCTTGAAGTGCGGCAGCAGGGCGCGTTCGACGGTGCCGCCCGCGAAGTCGTCCCAACGGACCGGGAAGATCGCCGTCTCGATCCGCGCCGGCCCCGAAGCGGTGCGGATCGTGGTGCCGTCGAGCGCCAGCGCGGCGGCACCCGAAGGGTTGCTGCGCCGCGGGTCGGCGTCGAGCTGGAACGGGTCGAAGCCGGTCACCAGAATCCGCTTGACGCCCTTCCCTCCGGGCAGCCGTATCGAGTCCTGCCCGCGTGAGGTGCGCTCCAACTCGGTGAGCAGCGCGGCCCGCTTCGCGTCCGACAGCGGGAACGCCGGCTGCCACTCGCCCAGGGCCCGCGTCATGCCGAGCCGCGCCCAGTACAGCGGGCGGTCGTCGTCCCGACTGAGGTCCCCGCCGGCCGGGCCACGGCCCTGCGCCCTGGCCACCGCCCGGTCCCACAGCTGCTGCCCGTACCTGGTCACCACCCGCTGCGCCGCCGCCGACGAGCGCGCCCCGGCCAGCGCCCGGGCGAACTGCGGTGCCACCCGGTCGAACCCGCTGCGCCGCAGGATCTCGCGGGGCGCTTCGAGGCCGAGCCGCCGCTCTTCGACGGTGGGCCCGTCGGTCGCGCGGGCGGTGTCCGCGGGCGCGGCGGCCCCCGGGGCGGCGCCGGCCAGCGGCGCGACGGTGACCAGCGCGGCGGCGAGCCAGCCGATGCGGGTGCGGAAGGTTCTCATGGGGGTCCTTCGATAGGGGACGACGGGGCCGCCGGACGGCCGACGGCAGGGGCCCGGCGTCCGACGCACACCGCAGGTCGCCGGCTGCGACCTGTGGTGTGCCCGCCATCGAACCTGACGCGTGCCGCGGACACCAGACCCGGGACGACACATCCGTGCCGGGCCGCGGGGCCAAGTCACCCTCCCGGCCCGCCGCACCCTGCCACCACCGGCCAGTCACCCCTTGCCCCACCGCAATCCGCGACAGCCACCCACGCATCAAGCTCAAAACCCACACCCCCGGAGCCACACCCGCGGGCACCCACCAACCCCCACACCCAACCGGCACGCGCCCGAAGCACCCACCTGAGACACCCACCTGAAACACCCGACTCCGTCACACCCGGTGTCCACCCCGTGCCCACCCACACCCGCGGGCGCACACCTCCGTGCGGTTAACTGCCTGGGCAGGGCCGCCGGGTACCCGCCCGGTGGCGCCACGACGACCGTACGGAGTTGACCGTGTCGACCACACCCGATTCGCCCTCGTCCTGGCTGCGTCGCCCCGCGCCGCGGCCGGCGGCGCCCACCACCGTGGTGTGCCTGCCGCCCGCGGGTGGGAACGCCGGGTTCTTCCAGCCGTGGGCCCGGCTGTTGCCGCCGGAGCTGGAGTTGCTCGCGGTGCAGTACCCGGGGCGGCAGGACCGGCTGTTGGAAGAGCCGTTGGTCGAGATGGCCGCACTTGCCGACGCGGTCACCGCCGAGTTGGTCCGCACGCCGCTGCTCGCCGGCCGGGAGCTGGTGCTGTTCGGGCACAGCCTGGGTGCCTCGGTCGGCTGGGAGGTGACGCGCCGCCTTGAGCGTACGAGCGGCCCGCGGCCCAGGCGGCTGCTGGTGTCGGGTCGGCCGGGGCCGCGGGCGCAACAACCCATCGACGCCTACCGGTTGGGTGAGGAGGAGTTCGTCGATGAGCTGCGGCGGATGGGTGGCACCAGCGATGAACTGCTCGACGACCCAGAGATGCGGGAGCTGCTGTTGCCCGCGGTGCGCGCCGACTACCAGGTGGTGGGCACGTACGCGCCGGACCTCGACGCCCGGGTGAGCTGCCCGGTCGACGCCTTCACCGGCGACGCGGACCCGGACGTCACACCGGAGACGGCCGCCGCCTGGGAACACGCCACCCACGGGCCGTTCACGCTCTCGGTGTTGCCCGGCGACCACTTCTTCCCCTGGTCCCAGACGGAGCGGATGGTGGCGGCGCTGGCCGTGTCGGCCCCGACGGCGCGCACGCCCTGACCCCGTGGCGCGGGCGGCGCCGGCCGCCGGTCGCGGCACGCGGACCGGCCGGTGCCGGGCTGCCTCACCTTGGCCGTACGGTGCCGGCATCGCCCCGCCTTGGCCGTACGGCGCCGGGCCGCCCCGCCTCGCCCGTACGTAGCCGGCGCCCCCGTACAGCATCCGCAGCCCCGCCGGACCTGGCCTGACCCGACCCGTCTCAACCCGCCCGCGCCCTGCGGCGCATCCGCCGTCGTTTGGCCAGGTCAGCGACGCCCCCTATGCGCCCCCAACGCAACGCGCGGCACCCCTGCCACGCTCGACATGGAAATGATTGCCAACTAGCGTGGGGCGGGTGAACGACGCGGTCTCAAGCTGTACCGACGGACGGGTAGTGACGAGCGGCGGGCGCCCGGTGGGCGCGACGGAGGTGGCGCTGAGCGCCGTGCCCGGGCGTGCCACCCGACAGCGCGCCGCCGTGCTGCGCGCCATCGCCGACTGCCCGGACTTCCTCTCCACCCAGGAACTGCACGCGAGATTGGCCGCCGGCGGCGTGTCCGTCGGCCTGACCACCGTCTACCGCAGCGTCCAGGCCCTGGCCAGGGCCGGCCTGCTCGACGTCGTACGGGATGAGGCCGGCGGCCGGCTCTACCGCCACCGCCCCGCAGCCGGACACCGGCACTACCTGATCTGCCGCGACTGCGGCACCAGCCAGTCGGTGGACGCGGAAGCGGTGGAGGAGTGGGCGGACGGCGTGGGGGAGCGCACCGGGTTCACCGCCGTCCACCACACCCTGGAGCTGACCGGGGTGTGCGCGGCCTGTAGCGCCGGCTGACGCGGCGTCGGCCCTGGCGCCGGCTGACGGGGCGTCGGCCGCGACGCCGACGTCCGCACGGCCCACCCTGACGGGCACCCCCGCCCGATGCGCGGCGGGCCGCTGCCGCCCCCGCGCTTCGACGAAGGCCGGGGCGAGTGCGGCGAGTTCCGACAGCACGCAGCACGTCCTGACGGGTCGCGGGAGCTCCGCGCGCACTTCATCCGGCTTCCGCATCCGGAGAAGCGGCCCACTCCCGCCCCCAGGCGCGTAGCGAAGGATCGCGGCCACCGGCCGCTACAGCGCGGCCCCCACTCCTGCCCGCGGGCGCGTCCGGCGGAGTCCCCGGTGGCCGGGCCAGGCGCGCGGTCGGGGCGGCGCGCGCGGCCGGCGGTGCGTGGCCGGGCGGCGCGCTGGTCAGCCGAGTCCGGCCAACACCCGGTCCGGCGTCATCGGCAACTCCCGCAGCCGTACCCCCGTCGCGTGGTACAGCGCGTTGCCGATCGCCGCCGCCGTGCCGCCGCTGCCGATCTCACCGATCCCCTTGCTGCCCATCGGGTTGAGCTGCCGGTCCTCCTCCTCGATCCAGTGCGCTTCGATCGTTGGCACGTCGGCGCAGGACGGCACGTGGTACGCGGCCAGATCGCGCTCCACGAAGTCGCCGTAGACCGGGTCCACGGTGCTGCCTTCGAGCAGCGCCATGCCGATCCCCATCGTCATCCCGCCGACGAACTGTCCGTGTGCCGTACGGGAGTTGAGGATGCGGCCGGCGGCGAAGACGCCGAGCAGTCGGCGCACCCGGGCCTCCCCGGTGTCCATGTCGACCGCCACCTCAGCGAACTGCGCCCCGAACGCGTGCCTGGCGTACGGCGACGGGGCGTCCGCCTCGCCCGCGGTGTCCGCGAACGCCCGGAGCGTGGGCGACGCCGCATCACCGCCCGCCTCCGCGACCAGCGCCCGCAGCCTGCGGCAGGCGTGGTGCACCGCCCAGCCCCACGAAGCGGTCCCGGACGAGCCACCGGCCAGGGCCGCCGCGGGCAGGTCGCTGCACCCGATGTCGATCCGTACGTGGTCCACCGGCACGCCCAGCGCGTCAGCGGCGACTTGGGCGAGCACCGTACGGGCACCGGTGCCGATGTCGGTGGCGTTGATCCGCACCCGGAAGCCGCCGCCGGGTTCGGTGCGCGCCTCTGCCGTGGACGGTGAGACGAGCACCGGATAGGTGGCGGACGCGACGCCGGTGCCGATCCACTGCCGGCCGGCGCGGCGGCTGCGCGGGCGCGGGTCGCGGGCGTCCCAGCCGAAGCGCCGCGCGCCCTCGCGCAGACACTCCACCAGGTGCCGGCTGCTGAACGGCTTGCCGGTGTCCGGCTCGACGGCGGGCTCGTTGCGCACCCGCAACTCGATCGGGTCCATGCCGAGCGCCACCGCGAGCTCGTCCATGGCCGACTCCAGCGCGTACATGCCCGGCGCCTCGCCCGGCGCGCGCATCCACGAGGGGCTCGGCACGTCGAGCGCCGCCACCCGGTGCGTGGTGCGGCTGTGCGGCGCGGTGTACATGGTGCGCCCGGGCGTTGCGGCCTGCTCCACGAACTCCTTGACCGTCGAGGTGTGCGTGATGATCTCGTGGCCCAGCGCGCCGATGTGCCCCGCCCGGTCCGCCCCGATGCGCAGCCGCTGCACCGTCGGGGCACGGTGGCCGACGACCGCGGGGAGCTGCCCGCGCGGCAGCGCCACCTTCACCGGGCGGCCCAGTTGCCGGGCGGCCAGCGCGGCCAGCACCACCGGCGCGCGCGGCGTGCCCTTGGACCCGAAGCCGCCGCCCACGTGCTCGGACACCACCGTGACCTGCTCCGGGCGCAGCCCGAACAGCGCCGCGAGCACCTCCTTGACCTTGGTCGAGCCCTGATTCGAGTCGTAGACCGTCAGCCGTCCGGCCCGCCAGAGCGCGGTGCAGGCGTGTGGCTCCAGCGGGTGGTTGTGCTGCGCGTCCACCGTGTACGTGGCGTCCACACGGACCTCGCTGGCGGCGTAACCGGTGGCGAAGTCACCGTGTTCGCGGCGGGCCGGGTGGCCGCCGTTGGCCCGCTCCGGCTCGTAGAGCCGCGGATGCCCGGGCACCAGGACGACGTCGTGCTCATCGACCGCGTAGTCGATCCGCACCGCCTCGGCCATGGCGCGGGCCACCTCAAGGGAGTCGGCCACGGCCAGTGCCACGTACCAGCCGCGGTGCGGCACCGCGGCGTTCTGGAGCAGGTGCAGGGTCGGGTCGTCGGTGGGGCCGAGGCGTGGCGCGTTCGCATGGCTGAGCACGCGCAGCGCGCCGGGCATCGCGAGCGCGTCGGTGGTGTGCACGGCGGTGACCGCGCCGCGCACGATCGTCGCCGGCACCGGCCAGGCGTACGCGGTCTCGGGCAGCGGGTACTCGGCCGCGTACCTGGCCGCCCCGGTGACCTTGAGCGGCCCCTCCAGACGGCCGAGCGGCGCCCCGGTCTCCGTACCGCTCATGGCTGCCTCCTCAGATGTTCCGCGCCGTTCTGTCCTGCCCCGTCCTGTGGTGGTTGGCCGTCGGTGCCGGCTAGTTCGCCGAGCAGCGCCGCGGCCAGGTTGCGGGCGAGCGGCACCTTGAAGGCGTTGTCGCGCAGCGGGCGGGCCGCGGCCAACTCGGTGTCCGCCGCCCGCCGGAACGCCTCGTCGGTCGCCGGCCCGCCGACCAGCGCCGCCTCGGCGAGGCGGGCCCGCCACGGCTTGTGCGCGAGCCCGCCGAAGGCCAGCCGCACCGTGCGCACCACCCCGTCACGGACATCGAGCACGGCGGCCACCGAGGCCAGCGCGAAGGCGTACGAGGCGCGGTCGCGGGCCTTGCGGTAGGCCGAGCGGCCCGGCGCCGGCGGCGGCAGTTCCACGGAGGTCAGCAACTCGCCGTGGCCGATCACCGTGTCCCGCTCCGGCAGGTCGGCGGGGAGCCGGTGGAAGTCGGTCAGGGCGACGCCGCGTGCGCCGGCGGGGCCGCGCAGCACCACCCGGGCGTCCAGCGCGGCGAGCGCGACGGCCAGGTCGGACGGGTGGGTGGCCACGCAGTGCGCGGAGTGGCCGATGACGGCGAGGTCCCGGTGCGCCCCGGCACGGGCCGGGCAGCCGCTGCCCGGGTGCCGCTTGTTGCACGGCTTGCTGACGTCCTGGAAGTACGGGCAGCGGGTGCGCTGCAACAGGTTGCCGCCGGTGGTGGCCGCGTTGCGCAACTGCCCCGAAGCGCCGGCCAGCAGGGCCTGCGAGAGCGCCGGGTAGCGGGCGCGGACCAGCGGGTGGGCCGCCAGGTCGCTGTTGCGGACGTTCGCCCCGATCCGCAGCCCGCCGTCCGCGGCCTGATCGACATCGGTCAGCGGCAGCCGGCTGACGTCCACGAGCAGCCCGGGGCGCTCCACGCCCAGCTTCATCAGGTCCACCAGGTTGGTGCCGCCGCCCAGGAACCTGGCGGTCGGATCGGCGGCGACGGCGGCGATCGCCGCATCGACGTCGGTGGCGCGCAGGTAGCCGAACGGCTTCACGGCGCCACCTCGTCGACGGCCCGCACGATGTTCGGGTACGCGCCGCAGCGGCACAGGTTCCCGCTCATCCGCTCGCGGATCTCCGCCGGCGTCAGCGGCACCGGCGCACCCGGCTCGGGCGCCCCGTCCTGCGCCCCGGGCAGCGGGGTGACCTGCGATGGCTGGCCATCGGCCGCCTCGGCGAGCACCCCGATGGCCGAACAGATCTGGCCCGGGGTGCAGTAGCCGCACTGGAACCCGTCGTGGTGCAGGAAGGCCCGCTGCACGGGGTGGAGCTGCTCGCCGTCGCTGAGCCCTTCCACCGTCGTGACGTGCGCCCCGTCGGCCGCCACCGCGAGGACGAGACAGGCGTTGGTCCTGCGCCCGTCGAGCAGGACCGTGCACGCACCGCACTGCCCGTGGTCACAGCCCTTCTTGGCACCGGTCAGGCCCAGGTGCTCGCGCAGCGCGTCGAGCAAGGTGGTGCGGTGGTCCAGGGCCAGTCTGTGGGCGGCGCCGTTGACCCACAGGGTGACATCCGACGCGGTGGGAGGGTGTTGGACGGTGGGTGTGGAGAGCGTTGCCATGACGTCACGGCCCTTCGCTGGGTGTGCTGCGGCCCCGTGACCGCGTCCCCGCCTACACCTGCGACAAACCAGAAAATTTCGGCCAGTCACTCGGATGGTGCAGGGGGCGGGTCAGGTGGTGGGTGGGGCGAGGTGGCGGTGGGTGGGGTGGCGGATTTGCGTGGGGTGGTTGTGCGTGGGGTGGCGGCGTCCTCGGCCGAAGGGGCCCCGCAGGGGTGTCTCCCGCAGGGGTGCCACCCGTACGGATGCCTTGGTGCGGGCGTCTCCCCTACGGACGCCCCCCGTACGGAGTACAGACGCTTCCCCGCGCGTCCGGCCGCCGTACGCTTCCGGGCGGGCACCGCGCGGACGCCGGACGGGCGGCACCGCGCGGACGCACGACGGAGTCGCGTGGCAGAGGCACATGGCGGTTCGCGCCCCGCCGTGGCCCGGTCCGCCGGCGCCGCGATGACGGGCCCGCGCCGCATCCGCAGCATCTGGCCGATAGCCGCCCGCCCGGGAGCGCGAACCCCGCGCCGACATACTCCCGTTGGCGCCCCACGGCTAGGGAATTGCCGGCCTCGGGCCCGCCGCGCCCGGCCGGCCGTACTCGCGCCACCGCGGGGCTGTCCGTTCCCGTTACGGGGCCCTGGCCGTACAGGTCAGCTCTTGGCCACGCGAGCCAGCTCTGAGCTGTACGGACCAGTTTTTGGCCGTACGGGCCTGGTCTCGGCGGAACGGCCCGGACCCGGTGGTACCTCCCTGGCCCGGCCACGCGGGCCAGGCCAGGCCAGGACCGCCCGCATCCGGGCCGGCGTCGGGCTGCCCGCCGGGGCGTCGACGGCCCGGCCGCGTACCGGCGCGGCAACGGCCGGCCCCGGCGGGCGGGCGGCAGCGCCACGCCGCCCGGCGGGACCCGCGGGCGCGCGGTCTACAGGCGGTGGCAGGCTCCCGCCCACACCTGCCGGTCCTTGCTGTTGTACTGCCCCGACGGCGCTCCGAGCGGATGTGCCGGGCAGGCCACGGTGGGCCCACCGGAGCGGCCCTTGAGCAGGAACCGCCCGTGGATGGGGCCGTCCGCGGGCACACCACCGGCCGGCGTGCACCCCTTGCCGACGGTCGCACCGGCGGTCGCGGACCAGGTCATCGAGTCACACACATAGGCGGGCGTACGGGCCGGCCGGTCCGCGGCGTGGCCGGCGGACAGGGGCCAGAGGGCGAGGGCGGCCCCGACGAGGGCTGCGGCGGCGAGAGGACGCATGGGACTCCCAGGAAATCGTGCGGGATCACCGCCGGACGGGGGGGGGGCCCGGGGGGGGGGCGCCCCCCCCCGCCCCCCCCGGGGGGGGCCCCCGGGCCCCCCGGGGGCGGGGGGGGGGGGGGGGGGGGGGGGGGGCCCCCGCCCCCGGGGCCCCCCCCCCACCGGGCCCGCCCCCCCCGCGGCCGGGGGGCCCCCCCGGCGCCCCCCCCCCCCGCCCGTTCACCGCTATTTCCGGACAAGTAGCCCGCGGGTCGACGGGCTCGCTGTGGAGGGTGTGGGCCCGCCACGGAGGGGATGGGCCTGCTGCGGGGGACGGGGCCGCTCCCCGCAGGGGCCGTACGACACGGCCGTGTCGTACGCACGGTGCAACACCCACGCGTGAGCTCGGGCCACCGGGCCTGGCCAGCGGGGTGGCGACGGGGGAGCGGCGGGTGTCACGGTTCCCCTACTCCCTCGATCCCTCCCTCACCACCCGGTCACCGCCACCACCTCGCGCGCGATGTCCGTCACCGATCTGCCGTCCGTCGCCACGCGCACCGTCCCCGGCGGCGCGTGCTGCTCAAGGAGTCTGGCCATCCGGTCGCTGCGCCGTACGTGCGCCTCCCACTGCGACCCCGTCTCGCGGACCGCGAGCCGTGCGTGGGCCGTGGCGTCGTCCGAGGTCAGCAGTAGCGACACGATCCGCACATCGGCGCCGAGCACGCGGCGGAACATCGGGCCCTCCAGCACGCTGACCGTGTTCGTGTAGATCAGCCGGCGCTGGCCGAGCGCCGCGTAGTTGGCCCAGACGGCCGTCAGGTTGCGTTCGGTGATGGTCGAGCGGTCCGGGTCGTCGGGCGGGGCCGGGTGGACCTGGTCCATGAGGTCGCCCTCGATCACGCAGTGCGCCGTTCCTGCGGCCTGGAGGAGGGCGGACACCTCCCAGCCCACGGTCGACTTGCCGACGCCCGAGCGCCCCGCGATCAGCAGTACCTCGTATCTGTCCTCAGCATTCACCCGCGGACCCTCGCAGAAGGCACCGCCCACCCGCACCTGACTTTCGCCTCGCCCACCTGCACCTGGCCTTCCCGCCCCCACCCACACCCGGGTCCCGCCCCGCCCGCCCCACCAGGCCGTGCCCGGGGCCCGGACGAAACGGCCGGCGCCCGCGACGGTTTCCCGCCACGCGCCGTCGCCGGACACACGGGCCGTACGGGGGCAAGCCCGTCACATATCCGGGGCGGCACGGGCCGGTGGGGCGAGTGGCGCCGGTGAGCCGCGGCCGGAGCTGTTACCGTGCGGCCCGACTCCCCGCACGACCCGACGGGCCATCAGATGGCCAGGAGAGGACGCGACATGAGCGTGGACCGGCGCGGCTTCCTGTTCGGCGCGGCGACCATCACCACGAGCGGCCTCCTGGGGTACGCGGGCACCCGGCCGGCCGCGGCGCAGGCCGGGCCGCGCACCGCACCGCCGACCCGCCCGCGCCAGGACTGGCTCGCCGACCTCGCCGACGACACCCCCGTGGCGCGGCTGAGCCTGCCCGGCACCCACCACTCCGGTGTCCGTATCGGCGGCGCCCGCATCGCCTGCCAGGGCCGTACGATCGCCGAACAACTCGACGCGGGCATCCGGTACTTGGACGTCCGCTGCCGCTCGTACCACTCGGCCCTCGTCGTGCACCACGGAGCGGTCGCGCAGCAGTTGCTGTTCGGCAGTGTGCTGCTGACGTGCGAGGCGTTCTTGCGCGCCCATCCGTCCGAGACGGTCCTGCTGCGCCTTGGGCAGGAGCACTCGACCGTGCCCGACGCCGAGTTCCGCCGCGTGTTCGACCTCTACCAGGCCGGATTCCGCAGACTCTTGCGCCTCGATGCGACGCTGCCCACGCTCGGCCAGGCCCGCGGCAAGGTCGTCCTGCTCGCCGACCACCCCAAGCTGCCCGGCATCCCGTACGGCGACACCAAGCTGCTCGCCGTCCAGGAGGAGGAGACGGCACCGCTCGCCGCGAAGTACCGCAGCATCGAGCGCCACTTCCACCACGCCGCCGCCCGACCCGGCAAGCTGTACGTGAACCACGTCAGCTCCG
The DNA here is from genome assembly GCF_040240285.1 of Streptomyces sp. HSW2009. NCBI lineage: Bacteria > Bacillati > Actinomycetota > Actinomycetes > Kitasatosporales > Streptomycetaceae > Streptomyces > Streptomyces sp. HSW2009. The sequence continues at coordinate 11,981 of NZ_JBEHZD010000137.1, forward strand.
CCCACCGCTCCCTCCCCGAATCCAACGCCCGCTACCTCAACCCCCGCGTCCACCACTTCCTCACCGGCCACGGCCGCGGCCTGACCGGGCTCGGCGTGGTGGCTATGGACTTCCCCGACGCGATGCCGGGGCTGATCGATGCGGTGATCCGACACAATCGGCGGTTCGCGGGGGCGGCGGGGGCGTAGCCGGGCTTAGGGCTGTGCGCCACGCCCTCCCGTTCCCGTCCTCTCGGCCTACGGCTCAGGGTTGGCCTTCGCCAGCAGGTCGCCTCTGGAGCAGAGAGGACTTCGGATGGGAGGTGCCCGCAGCGCCCCGGTTTCGACGACTGGCTCAGTGCTGCGGCACCACACCGGCTGCCACTCACGCATCCACTGTGACTTCCACCGCCATGCCGTACGGCTGGGCGTGGATTACCAGAACGCCATCCCGATCGGGCATAGAGGCCCACCGCACCCGGTCCTGCCAGCTCGGCGGCCACCGGGTGCTGCGGTCCCAGCGCACCCCGCCCAACGGGATGTCCTCCAGGTCCATGGTGTGAACGTCCTCCCCCCGGAAGTCGTTGGCCGCGGCCCGCAATCCGTACACCGCGCTGTCCAGACCGCGAGCCACGCCGAGTGCCGCCGTACGGATCGCGGCGATCTGATGAGCGAAGAGCAGGGGCGGCCCACAGAGCACGTCGTGCTGGAGCCCTAGAACTGTCTCTGCCATGGTGCGTATGACCTGTTCCAGGCGGGTCACCAGCCCCCTGTCCGCCGCTTCGGGCGCCTGCTCGGCAAGCCAGGATCGGGTCGATTCCAGGCCGCGGTGCAGCGCTTGCAGCCGGTTCAGGTCCGTGCCCCTGGCATGCGTACGACTGAACTCCAGAGCGAGTGCGCGAGCCCTGCCATGTGGTGCGATCAATTGACGGAACAGGTCCAGCAGCAGAACCCGATTGCGTAGCCGCTCGACGGCCGACCACTCCTGAAGAAGGGCGCGGACATCGGTAACCGGTTCCAGGTGGTGAGGCGCTTCCTCGGCCTTTCCCACTGGCTCCCCAGGGGGTACGGCCCTGCTCGGCCCACCCTCGATCGGCGGCCCGTCGCTTGACGGCGACGCATGGTCCTGTCGATGTTCCCGTGCAGCAGTCAGCACCGCGTCCCACGCCGCGTCGTCCATTTGGCCGCGCGCCTGACGGGCCAGTCGGTTGGTCACGGCGTTGCCGAGCGCCGTGTGTGCATCGGAGAGCAGCACGTCCAATGCGGCCTCGTGCGCATTGTGATGGGCGCAGCGGGCCAGTCGGTTGGTCACGGCGTTGCCGAGCGCCGCGTGTGCATCGGAGAGCAGCGCATCGACAAGTGCATCGGACGCGTCAGGCCGGCGTCCTGCACTGTTGGGTACGAAGGCCGTCGACCGGTCGTCCTCGTTCATTCCCCTGCCCCCTGGCTTCCTTGCACGTGGTTGAGGGCCGTCCTGAGGGCTTCGCGTGCGCGCTTCAAGTTCTGGTAAACGGCCGCCGGGGTCATTCCTGTCTCGGCGGCTATCTCGGCAGTGCTGAAGCCGTCCAGATGCCAGGCCATCGCCGCCCGCTGTCGAGGTGGCAAAGCCGTCAGCAGGGCAATGACCCGACGTTGCTCGTCGCTCAGTTCGATGGCCTCCAACGGGGTGTACCAGTCCGCGACTCGCGTTGGCTGTGCCGCCTGCCCTGGATCCGCATCGGGCTGCTCTCGCACCGGCCGTTTTAACCAGGCGCGGCGCGCCACAGTACGCAGCCAGGCACGTGGGTGCCGAGGTGCCTCACGCTGTTGCCACAGGTGGGTGAACGCTTCCTGTACCGAGTCCTGAGCCTCTGGCCAGGATGCTCCCTGGAGCAACAGGAACCGGGTCAGCGACGCGTGCTCGTTCTCGTGAATGCGGGTGAGTGACTCATGGGTGAGCTGGGGCTCGACCACATGTGGAGTTGACACACTCACATCGGTGCCTGCCCTATCGTCCATGGCGCGTGCTCCCCGCTGCCCGGGCCCACTCGTGAGCATCGGTGACCGTCAGCCGGTAGCCGCCAGGCTCAGTTTCCTCCAAGGACGTCCCAGGGCTGAGTAGTCGTACTCGGTCGCTGCGCGCCGCCTGGTTGATCCTGGCCAGTTCCACGTCCCGTCGCAACGTGGTCCGCAGGCTCAGGACGCACAGGACGCTTCGCATGAGCAAGCCTCCCACCACCGAGGCCCACGTGATCGCCAGCACCGAATCCACATCGGGCTCCCTCCTAGGCAAGTGCCGGATGCCGCTGCGGCATCGCGGTCCCCTCTAAGTGGTTCCGGCAGCACAGTTTTTGACATTGCGCAGGCCAACGGGGTGCGCCCAGAGCCTGGCCGTGTCAGACGGCTGCCTCATGTGCTGTGAGGCAAGTACTTTCTTGCACCAGCCTCATGGCCGACACCCTGCGTAACCGGCCTTCCCAGAGGCTCCGATGTGGCCGATCTGGCATGGCTGAATGTGGGCACTTTCAGGCGGTTCGTGATCAAGGCGAGTGCGAAGCAGGTCAATGTGAGTGTTGTCCGGAGTGTGTCGGCGGGGGCGCGCTAGCTTGCGGCGCATGGATGAAGGCGCTTCTCCCCCCACCGCGTCTCCGGCGGCCTCCGGTCAGCACACCTGGCTACCCCGTCGACCGTGGCCGCCGTGGCTCCAGATGTATCCCACCGTGCCGGGGCGCGAGCCCCCGGCCGACCTGCCGGAACGGCTGAGCGCCGGGCTGCTCGACCTCCTCTTCGTCGCGGTGCTCGTGCCGGTGCCGATCGTGCTGGACGACTGGGCCGGTGACGCGCTGGGGTGGCCCACCGGGCTCGTGGCGACGACGGGGCTGCTCGCGTTGGTGTTCGGCTATTCGCCGGTCAGTACGGCCCGGTGGGGTGGCACGCCGGGGAAGCGGATTCGTGGGCTGCGGGTCGCGCACGCCGGGGACGGGGCGGCCGTCTCGTACCGGGTCGCCCTCGGCCGGCACCTCACCCACCTGGTGCTGCCCGTCGTGAGCGACCTGTGGTTCCTGCGGGACGAACCGCTCCAACAGTGCCTGCACGACAAGGCCGCCGGCACCGTGGTCGTCTGCGTCGAACCCGAGGGCGCGCTCGCGCCCGGCGGCCCCTGAGCCCGGACTGACTCCCGCCCCCGAGCCCGTGCGCAACGCAGCACGACATCGAGCCCCCCGGGCGGGGGGGGGGGGGGCGGGGGGGGGCGGGGGCACCGGGGG
>NZ_JBEHZD010000138.1:0-15194 GCF_040240285.1 Streptomyces sp. HSW2009
CCTAGCCCGGCTCCCCTGCGTTGCCGCACGGTGGAAGGAACCGACCCGGAAGGTTGCGCCCATGACCGAACAGTGGACCAAGTCCAGCTACAGCGGCGGCCAAGGCAACTGCATCGAATGGGCGCCCAGCCGCACCGCAACCACCGACGTCGTCCCCGTCCGCGACAGCAAACACCCCCACGGCCCCGCCCTCCACTTCGACACGGCCGCCTGGACCACCTTCATCACGAACGTCAAGGCCGGCAACTTCACCGCCTGATCACACCACCACCGAGGAGTTCTCGTCATGACAGAACAGGCATGGGTGAAGTCGTCCTACAGCGGCGGCCAAGGCGAGTGCGTTGAGTGGGCCCCCAACCTCACCGCTGCCACCGCCACCGTCCCGGTCCGCGACAGCAAGGACCCGCACGGCCCCGCCCTCCACTTCGACACGGCGGCCTGGACCGCCTTCGTCACGGACATCAAGGCCGGCAACTTCACCGCCTGACCCATCCCGTACGCCAGAGCCCCCGCCCCGCGCAGACCCATCGCACGAGCGGGGGCTATGGCGTGTCCGGGCCGGAGGGGGAGCCGTACAGACCGAGGGTTGAGGTGCTTGGCGTGCATCGAGGCCGACCCCTTCACTCGATGCTCGTATCCGACTTCGTGCAGGCGCTGGTGTGTGCCAATTGGGGTCCTCATTCACGGCTTCTCCTCCCCAAGCACCCAAAGTGCCCAATAGCCCTCAAAATGAGCTCCCTCGCGGCTTGCCCGTAGACGGCAGAATGCCGATGAAACTCGAATGCCTTCCGGTACTGCTCGACTTCCCTTGGCTGCGTCACTGACATCTCGGCGGAGTAGGTCTCCACCATCACGAACTTGTCGTCGAACATCGAGAAGGCATGTCCGATCCAGAGGGCAAGGGGCGCGGAGCGAGGGACAATGCCCAGGCTGAGTCGGGGAAGCGCCTGTACGGCCAACAACCGGTCGAGCTGAGCCCTCATGACCTCCGAACCGCCATGATTCGAGTAGAGGGCCTGCTCGCCAAGGAGCACGTTGAAGATTCGGTCGCCCTTGTAGAGGTACGACTGTCGTTCGAGGCGCTTGGCCACGGCAGCTTGCGTGTCGGCTGGTGACTCGTAGAAGTCCGCCACCTGCTCGAAGATGACCTCCGCGTAGGCGGCCGTCTGGATGGTGCCCCAGATCGTGGAAGGGTCCCAGATCCTGAACACCTTGGTCCTCTGGTAGAGCGGCAGCGACTTCTTCTGTCGGCTCTCAGTCCCCTCCTGGAGCTGCCGGCGCCACTCCATCCACAGCTCGTCTATGTGTCGGACTGTGGCGACGAGATCCGAGATCTCGGCCGAGCGACCGGTCTTCTCGCACCAGACCCGGATGTCGTTCTCGCTCGCGTTCTGCTTGCCGTTCTCGATGCGAGAGACCTTCGACTCCTGCCAGCCGGTGACAGCGGCGAAGGCCCGGCCACTGGTGAATCCCGCGTCCTTACGGAATCCGCGCAGCCGGGCGCCCAACGCCTCGCGGGTCTCCTGTGCCTGGTTATTCACTGCTCGGTCAGGGCTTGTATCCGGAGTGCTGGATTGCAGAATCCCAGAGGAGGTCCCGCAGACGGACGCATTCGGCGACCGTGTCGGGATCGTCCATCACTTCGGAGCCGAGGACCCGCCCGTTCTGGTCGAAGTGCCCGACCGCCAGCAGCTTGTCATCGAAGAGCCACCAGTCGTTGCCCGCGGCTGGAAAGACCAGCCCTTCGGGCAGCTTGTGGCGCGGCAGCCAGCGGATCTGCTCGCCAGCCTCCTCGTTGAGCGGAGTCCCCTCGTGCTCCCAGCGGATGTACGGAGTGTGCGGCTCAGTCACGACGCGGACCCGCCGCACCGTCTTGCCCTCCTGGGTGAGCCCTCGAACCATCGACAGCCACGAGTCCATGAAGGCGTTGTCGACCACTCCCGCGAGCCACTTCTCGTACGGCCCGTCCTCCAAAGGCACTGAATAGTCGTCCCTCAGCTCCAGGTGGAAGGCATCGCGCGCGACAGCCTCAATGAGCCGGTTGCGCTCGGCGCTGGAGATCAGCTCCACGTGGTTCCTCCAGTAGGGCTGTGATCGCGGCCTTGGGGACCTCGACCACGGTCTCGTAGTCCGGAATCGACATCTGGGACAGCGCCTCGGGATCGGTCACCTCCCGGCCCTGCACAACGTACGTACCACCCGGCGTGAGGGCCATGAGCGGGTCCTCACGGCGCCTGAACCCGCTAGCGGGAAGACCGTCCTTCTCCAGGTGTTTGAAAAGCTCGACGGGAACCTCGACAGCCGTCATGCCCTCAGGGATGTCGAGACTCATTCGCGGGTCATCAAGAATGATCTTCCATCCCTGAACGAGGTAACTGTCCCGGTCGGTGGCGTAGAGCGTCGGGCAGTCGCCCACTTTGGAGTCCTTACCAAGGAACCGTAAGCTTCATGGCTGTTCTCCTATCGTCCGCCTTGCGCAAGATTGCGCGACACACCGATCGTCGATGGGGCGTTCGACGCCGTCAATCGGGTTGCTGCAAACTCGCGCAATCTTCTTGGGAGTTGGTTGCCAGCCGCTCTACGTTCGTTCCGAACCGAGCAGCAAGGAAGCCACGAACTGTGCGCCCCCAAGGGGAGATGTGTGGTGTCCGCCGCGATCGAGAGTCCCGAGACACCGGTCGCCCCCCAGGGGCCACTCGTCTGCCCGCCCTTTTCGGCAAACCCTCGCGGGCGGGAACAAGATCCCACCCCTGGCCGAGTCAGTACCCATAAGGAAGGACAGGTCAGGTCGGGGTGGGTTGCACGTAGACGACGGCGCGGAGAACGACTCTCCGCACAGCACATGCGCAAGGAGGACTACCCCGTGCAGAACCTCTACACCCTCCCTGCCGTCCCGGACGGCGAGTTCGAGAACTTCTGCGGTGGCAACCTCAACGGCGAGCACGAGACGTGCATCGACGTTGCGGCGGTCCCTGGTGCCGTGGAGGCGTTCGAGCTGCGTGACTCCAAGCCCGAGGGCGCCGGCCAGAGCATGCGCGTCACGGCGGCCGAGGTCGACGACTTCGTCGTCGGCTGGGCCAAGAAACGGGGTCTGGCGCTCTAACCTGGCGTCTTCCCATCCAGGACAGAAGGGGCTGCCTTTCTCCGGCGGGGCGGTCCCTAACCTCCAGAAGGGCACACATGAGCTGGTCAGGGCACTGGCACGGGTACGGACCGTGGATCGGACCATCCGCGGTGTACGGCAAGGAGGGCGGCCGGCGGCCTCCACATCCCAACGGGCCGCCCGCTGTGCTGGACCCCGAGGACAAGAAGCAGCAGGCGGTCCTCGATCGGTACCGCGAAGCTGCTGCCGAGTTCTCGTCGGGCAACGTGCCACCCACCATGACCGGCCGGTGGCTCATGAAGAAGAACCAGGTCTCCGCAGATCGGACCTGGACTGATGTGGGCATGGCCCTCGCGTGGCTGACGACGAGGTACGAGCAGAACCCCCCGTTCGTACGCTCGGACGGCCTCCAGACGTATTGCGGCCTCGATGACAAGTTGGCGTACACCACCGACGTGCTGCCCCGCGGTGTCGACGTGAGCTGGGTGTACTACCTGCCGTCCGAGCGCCTGATCTCCTTCTCCGTCGTGTGCTGCCCGAACCGGTTCCACCCCGAGGTCACCTGCCCTCTCCCGCCGCCGTAAGGAGTCGACGCCATGTCGCTGCGCCTCTTGCTCCCCGAGGAGGGTGCAACCGAACTGCTGGCCTCGTGGCCAGGCGAGCCCCGGGTCTTCGAGCGCGGTACCCCGTCACTGGACGCGACGGTCACCGCGGAGTCGATCCGCGGCTACCTCTATACGGGATGCGTCCCGGCCCACGAGATCGCGGCCGTCAAGGCACCCAGTCCGTCCCTGAGCCAGAACGCGTACATGACGGACGGCCGGACGGACCGCGCGAAGCTCGCCCGGCTGTACGAGCGTGGATACACGATCCGCCTCGGCAACCTGCAACGCGTCGTGCCGGCCCTGACGCAGATCTCTGAGGCAATCCAGACGGAGACGGGATACTCCAACTACATCCACGCCTTCTTGACCCCACCCGGCGGGCAGGGCCTCCGCCACCACTGGGACCAGCAGATGGCGGTGATCGTCCAGATCGCAGGGACGAAGCGCTGGCAGCTCTGGCAGCCTCCGGTCGAGGCACCCATGCGCGAGTACAACGAGAGCTTCCGCGTGTGGAAGGACGAGTACCTACCGGCGTGGGAGGCGGCCGGCCCAGACGTGGAGGTCGACCTCAAGGCCGGCCAGTCGCTCTTGCTTCCGCGCGGGTGGGTCCACAACCCTCGCGTCGTAGCTGCCGAAGAGCACAGCATCCACCTGACCTTCGCGATCAGGGAGCGCACGCAGTTGTGGCTCGCGGAGAAGCTGCTCGCCGGTGCCATCTCTCGGAAGGAGTTCCGCAGGATCATCCTCCCCCGTCAGTTGGGCGGGGAGGGCCTGGTGGAACAGCTCGGCGAAGCGCGGGAAGCTCTGGTGAAGTACGTACAGGGTCTCGACCTGTCCGAGGTCGCGCCGAGCGTCATCAAGGATGCGCTGACGGAGCTGGAGTACAAGACCTGAGTGAATGAATGATTGCTGGCCACCCCCTCCGGGCCCCGGAGGGGGATCGTCTCCGTTCAGACCGCGGAGGCCGTCAGCCCAGTGCCGGCTTCCTTGACGGCCCCGCCCTCCACTTCGACACGGCGGCCTGGACCGTCTTCACCACCAGCATCAAAGCCGGTCACTTCGGCGCCTGACCACAGCCCGTACGACAGAACCCCGCCAGCACTGGCCGGCGAAGCCGCCAACAGGGACACCGTCGAGGACATCGACGTCATGTGGGTGCCCAGAAACGCGGTGCCCCGCTTCATCTCCGTCGATACGATCTTTCCACCCGTCCTGGCCGTCCTGGAGGAGGAGACGTGACGCAGCAGCCCACGGACGAACAGCCTGGGGTCGCCGCCGCCATCATCGTTCACGAAGGCCGTGTGCTCATGGTCCGCCGGCGGGTGAGTGAGGGGGAGCTCTCCTGGCAGTTCCCTGCCGGCAAGGTCGAGCCAGGCGAACGGCGTGAGGCCGCCGCCGTGCGGGAGACCCGGGAGGAGACGGGGCTGACCGTGGAGGCGGTCAAGCTGCTCGGTGAGCGCGTGCACCCCAAGACCGGCCGACGAATGTCGTACACCGCCTGCCGCATTCTGGGCGGCACGGCTCACATCGCCGATGCCGAGGAGTTGGCCGAGCTCGCCTGGGTTGCCCACGGCGAGATCCCGGAGTACGTGCCGTACGGGCTGTTCGAGCCGGTCCAGGACTACCTTGACGGGGCCCTATCCGCGTAGGCCGCGCCGGGTCCCAGCGGGGCGCTACCCGCTCGGCTGGGGTACGGCGCCGACTCACCCCGTACGCCCGAGCCCCCGCCCCGCGCAGCCCCATCGCACGAGCGGGGGCTCTGGCGTGCCTGGACCTGGACCGGGGCCGAGGAAAAGCCGCACAGGCGTGGCTAGTTGGCGCCCTAGCCCGGCTCCCCTGCGTTGCCGCACGGTGGAAGGAACCGACCCGGAAGGTTGCGCCCATGACCGAACAGTGGATCAAGTCCAGCTACAGCGGTGGCCAAGGCAACTGCATCGAGTGGGCGCCCAGCCGTGCCGCAACCACCGACGTCGTCCCCGTCCGCGACAGCAAACACCCCCACGGCCCGGCCCTCCACTTCGACACGGCGGCCTGGACCACCTTCATCACGAACGTCAAGGCCGGCAACCTCAGCGCCTGATCACACCACCACCGAGGAGTTCTCGTCATGACGGAACAGGTATGGGTGAAGTCGTCCTACAGCGGCGGCCAAGGCGAGTGCGTTGAGTGGGCCCCCAACCGCGCCACAGCGACCGGCATCGTCCCCATCCGCGACAGCAAGAGCCCCCACGGCCCAGCCCTCCACTTCAACACCGCGGCCTGGACCGCCTTCACCACCAGCATCAAGACCGGCAACTTCACCACCTGACCCATCCCGCACGCCGAAGATCCTGAACACCTTGGCCCGCTGGTAGAGCGGCAGGGACTTCGGTCCCTGTGCCCGCCTGCCACTTTGCTGGGCGGGCGGGCACCGGGACCGGTGTCGAAGGTCAGGTGGCTGTACCAGGAGAAGGCTTCTGGCCGGCCTTGTCGACGACGGCGCGTTCGGTCACGGCGGTGCTGACGAGGATGCGTCCGGCTTTGCCACCGGCGCTGTCGTCGTTGACGAGGACGGTCCGCTCACCGAGGTAGGTGAGCTTGTCCTTGTCGAAGATCCATTCGGTGCGCCGGTTGCCGCGGTCCTGGCTGACGGCCACGCCGTGCCGGCCGGACGCGTCCACGGCGTCGTCCACGACGTTCACCCCGGGGATCTTGGCCGCGGCCTTGTAGAGTGCCGCCCCGATCTGCGGGGGCATCAGGGACTCGCGCAGCGCGTCGCCGATCGTCTGGAACGCTTCCTGGTCGGGGTTGAGGTTCTTGTCCACGCCGGTGTTCTGGGCGTAGACGGCTGTCAGCAGGGCGTCGGGGTCGGTGGGCAGGGAGGCCAGGTACGTGTAGGTGGGCAGCTGGAGGGAGGGCTCGGTGTTCTTGCCGAGGTTGACGCCTCCCTCACCGGGCCGGAAGCCCGAGCTGAGGGGCTCGGTGAGGAGACCGTCGCGGCTGCCGTTGACGGAGAACCATGCCTGTCGGGGGTGGGTGGTCCCGGTGCCGTCGCCGTTGTACTGGGCCTTGGCGCCGTCGCCGTCGGCGCCGATCTTCTTGCTCGCGCCGTAGACCTGGCTGGCGATGTAGATGTACTGGTCGTCACGGGCCTGCGGGACAGAGGTGCTGGCGGCGACGGCGGCGATGCGGGTCAGCAACTGGACGGCCTGGGGTGACGCGCCGCCGGGCCCGCGCTCGCTCACCGAGCCGCCCGGAGCACTGGCCGCCTGAGGGACCGTGGTCGGGGCATCGGAACCGACGGCGGCCACCGCGATGACCGCAGCCATCGCCCCCGCGGCCAGCGACGCCCCGATGACCAGTCGGCGCCGGGGACGGCCGGGGGCAGCCGCGTCGACCAAGCGCCGGCGCAGTCCGCCTGGCTGGTGGGAGGTGTGGGTGGTGTCCTGGTCGATCCGTCGCATGAGGAGTTCCTTGTGGTGGAGGTAGCGGCCCGGCGGCAGGTCCCGTTCGGCCGGGGCCGGCAGCAGCCGGGCCGTCTCCTCGCGCTCGGCCTGTGCGGGCCGGTACGGGGTGGCGTTCATCGGGTTCCCTCCTGAACGGACAGGGCCGCGAACGCGGCCTCACTCTCTACCTCTCCGCGCCCCGGGCGCGGTTCCCGCTCTTCTTCGGCCAGTTGCCGGTCGGTCAGGTCCCGCAGCCTGACCCGGGCGCGCGACAGGCGTGAGCGCACAGTGCCCACCGGTACCCCCAGCGCGTCAGCGGCCTGCTGGTAGTCCAACCCCGACCACACGCACAGCGCCAGCACCTCCCTCTCCCGACGGCGCAGGCCCCGCACCGCCCGGTGAACCGCGTCCAGGCGACGGGCGTCGTCGATCCGCCCGGCCGCCTCGTCCGCGAAGTCCTCCACCGGCTCCGGGGCGGGCACCCGGGCCAGGAAGGCGAAACGCCGACGGACACCGCGTCTGGCGTTGTGCGCCTTGTTCGTCGCGATCCCCAGCAGCCACGGCCGCAGCGATCCCCCCTCCTCTCCGACCTTCTCCCTCGTCCGCCAGGCGTCCAGGAACGTCGCCGACATGACGTCCTCGGCCACCGACCAGTCGCCGGTCAGCCGGAAGGCATGGTTGTACACCGCCTTCGCATACTGCTCATAGAGCTCGCCGAACGCCTCGCGATCGCCCGCGCGTATCCGCTCCCGCATCCCATCTCCTCACTCACGCCCGCACCGGGCCGTATCACCTTCTCTCTCCGCACACCCAGCGAAGTTCCCAGAACGGCAGCAAGAAGCTGAGAAAAAGCCCATAGCGCAGCACGATCGGGCACCTGCCCGCAGCACCCCGGGGGGGCCGGCTCGTCTTCCACGTCTTCGCCACCCTCGCCGAGTTCATCCGCGAGCTGATCGTCTCCGGCACCCGCGAAGGCCTGGACGCCGCCCGCACCCGCGGCAACGTCGGCGGCCGGCCCACCGTCGCCACCCCCGAGATCATCCGGGCCGCCCGCACCCTGTTGCCCCATCCCGAGCAGTCGATCACCTCGATCGCCAAGCTCCTCAACGTCAGCCCCGGCACCCTCTACCACCACATCCCCGACCTTCAGGAGGTGCGGGCGGCCGGCCGACCCGCGCACTCAGCAGGTTGCAGAAGGTCACATCGGCTACAGAGAGCACTTGTCACTTCGCCGTAGCTATGCGAGCTCAGGGCCGTACAGGTGGGCCGAGCGGCGAGCTACCCCGCCGCCCCCTCCCGCAAGTGCCGGTAGCTGCCCGGGTGTTCGCGGAGGTAGTCCGCGAAGGACTGGGCCGGGTGGCCCGACAGGCGGGGGACCGTGTCCGAGACGAAGCTCATCTCGTTGGCGGCGATCGCCTCGTACGAGCTGACCCAGCCGGCCAGTTCCCAGGCCGCCGCGTCGTAGCCGGCGCGGGACGCGTACGCCTCGTCCTGGGTTTCGGCGTGGTACGTGATCGCGCGGCCGGTGGCGCGGCTGAGGTGGTCGGCGATCTCGGTGAGTGAGAGGGCCGCCGGGCCCGTCACGTCGTACGTGGCGCCGTCGTGGGCGCCGTCCGCGGTGAGGACGGCCGTGGCGACGTCGGCGACGTCCTCGTGGGCGACGGCCGCGACCCGGCCCCGGCCGCCGGGGCCGCGCAGTACCCCGTCCGCGCCGGTCATCGCGGGGAACGCGGCCAGGTAGAAGCTGTCCCGCAGGAACGTGAACGGCAGGCCCAGGCCGCGGATGTGGCGCTCGGTGTGCCAGTGGTCGCGGGCGAAGGTGAACGTCGCGTCCGGCGCGGCGCCCTGGAAGGACACGTACACGATCCGCTGCACCCCGGCCGCCACCGCCGCGTCCACGGCTGTGATGTGTTCGCGCACCCGGTCCGCGCTCTCCCGCGCCGACACCAGGAACAGCGTGTCCGCGCCGGTCAGCGCCGCGCGCATGGCCGGGCCATCGCCGTACTCGGCGGCCGGCGCGGCGAGCGCCCCGGGCAGTTCGGGCAGCTTCGACGGGTCGCGGCACAGCAGGCGCTGGCCGACGCCGGCCGCGGCGAGCCGGCGCGCCACGAGCCCGCCGATCCGGCCGGTCGCTCCGCTGACGGCGATGACTGGGGCCATGGGTGGGGGTCCTCTCTTCGTGACTTCGTGTCTTCGTGACTTCGTGACTTCGTGCTTGCTGTCTGTTGTCGCTGTTCGGACTCGTTGCCGTGCTGTCCTGTGCTGATCTGTGCCGTGGGGGCGTGCGCCGTTGGAGCACTGGTGTGCCGGGCCCGTATCGCTACGGACCCGCCCGCACCACTGCCCGCCGCCGCGCCACCGCGCGCCCGCCTTACGGACCACACACCCGCCGTACGAGCCGCGCACCGTGAGGCCCATGGTGCGGGTGGTGAGTGCCCAGTGTGCGCACCCCCGCGCGCGTGGCGCGAACGCGGCGCGGGCCCGGCGGCGCGGTGGCCGGCGCGCGCCGCTCGGACGGGGCTCGCGGCGCGGTCACGTTTCAGGCTGAGCCGAAACGTATGACTCCGCGCACCGGCGCTGGTCACCATGGGCGGCGCGCCGGCCGCACCCGGCAGGGCGCGCCGGCCCCGGCCCCACCGCGGTGACCCCGCGCCCTGGCCCCGGCCGGGCCCGGCCCCGGAACCGCTCCTGCCGTAGGCACCCCTTCGTACGCGCCCCCTTCGTACGCGCTCAGGTCCCGGCCCGAGGCCGGGCCGCAGCCCGGTCGCCCGTTCGTGGCCCCGGCCCCCGGCTCCGCACCCCGGTCCCCCACTGCCCCGCCCGCCGCTCGGTCGCGGGGCTTCGTCCAGGGAGGAACATGATCCACATCCGGCAACACGGCGACGCACTCCCCCACGACCAGCAGGAGGAAGGACGGCGAGGGGCGGTGGGCCAGACCGCGGGCACGGCGGGCCAGACCGCGGACCCGGCGGGACGGGTCGGTGGCGGGAGCCAGACCGGAGGCGAGAGCCAGGCCGGAGGCGAGAGCCAGGCCGCGGGCGAAGGTCAGACCACAGGCGCAGGCCAGACCGGTGGCGCGAGCCAGACCAGCATCGCCGTGCGGCTGCCGCGCGCAGTGCTGCCCTCGCCTGCGGCCGAGCGGCGGCTCGAACAGGTGCTGGCCCGCTCGCTGCCCGCGGCCTCCGGGTTCGGCGGGCTGCTCAACACCTTCCTGCACGGCGTGGTCGGGCAGGCGGCCCACCTGGACGAGGCGCAGGCGCACCGGCTCGGCGTGGCCACCATCGAACTCGTCACCGCCTTCCTCGCCCAACACGCCGACGGGGGCGCGCCGGTCCCGCCGGAGATGCGCCGCGGGCTGACGCTGGCCCGCATCGACGCGTACATCCACGAGAACCTGGCCGACCCGGAGCTGACGCCCGCGGCCATCGCCGCCCACCACCACATCTCGGTGCGCTCGCTGCACGCGCTCTTCCACCGGCGCGGCCGGACCGTCGCCGCCACCATCCGCCATCTGCGCCTGGAGCGCTGCCGGGCCGCGCTGGCCGATCCGCAGTGGAGTGCGGTGCCGGTCCGCGCCATCGCCGCCCGCTGGGGCTACTCGGACGCGACCGTCTTCAGCCGCGCGTTCCGCACCGCGTACGGGCTGCCGCCCCACACCTACCGGCGTACGGTCGCCGAAGCGGAACATCCAGCGAGCGGCCGGGCACCGCTCGACCACATCTGACGGCTCGCCATTCCTTGCTGGTCAGGGCCTCTTCGCGGCGACTCGAACCGCCAACGAGACTGGCAGTAAGCGGAGTTCGATCTCCGCGCGTCAGGGCTCGACTGTCAGTGGTCCGTGCGAAGGTGCCACGTACGGATGCCGGTGGACGGTGTCGGTACGGGCACGGCGTCGTGCGGGGCGCCGCGCCGCGCCCGTGCCAGGACGACTGCGGGAGGACAGCATCATGACCAGTACGCCGAACACACCGGAGCCGGCTGCGGCCCCGGATGGGGCGGGTGGGCCGGCCGCACCAGGTGCGCAGGGCGGCGCGCTGCCCGGTCGGCCGCCCGTCGTCGACCTGGCGACCTGGCAGGCGGCCAGGGACGAACTGCTGGTCCGGGAGAAGGCGCACACCCGGGAGGGCGATGCGATCGCCGCTGCGGTGCGGCGGCTGCCGATGGTGGAGTTCGACGGGACGGTGGAGGTCGGCGGGCCGACCGGGCCGGTGCCGTTCATCGAGCTGTTCCAGGGCCGCGACGAACTGATGGTCTACAAGCACATGTGGTACGAGGGCGCGCCGCACCAGGGCCAGTGCGAGGGCTGCACCACCACGGCCTGGCACCTGCGGGACACCAGCTACCTGGCGGCGCGCGGCGTCTCGTTCGCGGTGCTGACCACGGGGCTGCCGGCGGAGGTGGCCGAGTACGTCGCGTTCATGGGCTACACCCAGCCCTGGTACTCGGTGCGCGACCTGGCCGCGCCGATCGGCGCGGACATGGGGCCCCTCACGTGCTACCTGCGCGACGGCGACCGCACCTTCCTCACGTACTCGACCACCGCCCGCGGCAACGAGCCGGCCAACAGCTCGCTCGCGCTGCTCGACCGGACGCCGTACGGCCGCGGCGAGGCGTGGGAGGAGAAGCCGGCGGGCTGGCCCGCGGGGCACCACGCGTGCTGGTACTGGCGCACGGCCGCGGACACCACTGCCACCTGGGGCCCGACCAGCCGCCCGACCCCGCAGTGGACCCGCCCCGGCGCGACCCCCGAGGAAACCCTCGGGCGGGAGCTGGGCGAGTACCACTGAGGGGCTGTGCGTAACGGCGCCGCCAAGGTCACCGCGGGAGGCCGCAGGAGGCCGCGACGGCTCAGCTCAGGTCAGCAGTGCTTCTTCGCGCCGCCGTCATCGAGGTAGGCCGCGCTGAACCAGCCCTCCTTGTTGGTGCCCTCGATGCGCGCCCAGGTCCAGTGGTTCTTGCCGTCCACGACGGTGCCGGTGGTCCAGCAGTGGTACCAGAGCTTGACGCCGCGGTTGACCGATCCCCAGTTCGTACAGCTTCGGTACGGGCCCGAGCGGCGGGCCGTCTTGGCGGTGGTCTTGCCCGAGCCGCCGTCGTTGTTGTGGTGCGCGGTGGCGCAGGCGAAGGACGTCCCGGGGGCCGTGGGCCCCGGCTCGGCCCGCGCCGCGGCGGCCTGGGCCGGTACGGCGAGCGAGGCGGCGAGGAGCGTCCCCGACAGGGCTGCAACACGGAGAGCGGAGCTCATGCGCATGGTGCCGAATCCTTTCGAACTGGGCTGATGCCAGATGGACTTGCCCGACGAAGGTCACCATCGCAGCGCGGCTCGACCGTCGTCATTGACGTTCCGTGCCGGCATCCTTGGCAATGCGTGCAGCGGATCGGGGCCACGGGGGCGCTCCCGCCGCGGCTCGGTCCGCCGCCCCGCTCCACCCGGCCCGGCCCGCACGGCCCGCCCCCCGCCCCAGAGCAGCCCCGCCCAGCCGCCCGCTCAGCCCCCGCTCAGTCCGGCACCCCTCAGTCCGGCACCTCGATGATCGGGAAGCTGCCGGTGTTCGTGGGGGCCGAGTCCGGGAGCCAGAGGACGGCCACCGCGCCCTCGCGGCCCTCCGCGGTGGGCTCCGCGTTGCGGAAGGTGAGCCGGGCGCCGAGGACGCGGGCCTGGCCGACCGCGATGGTGAGGCCGAGGCCGTGGCCCTTGCCGCGGTCGCTGGCGCCGGTGCGGAAGCGGCTCGGGCCGTCCTTGAGCAGCGCCTCGGGGAAGCCGGGGCCGTGGTCGCGGACCCGGATCATCCGGCCCTCCACGGTCACCTCGAACGGCGGCTTGCCGTGGTTGGCCGCGTTGGCGAGCAGATTGCCGATGATCCGCTCAAGCCGGCGCGGGTCGGTGCTCACGTACGCGTCCCGGACGACCGTGATCTGCGCCTCGGGCGCCGCCAGCCGCACCCGGCGGGAGACGAACTCGCCGAGCGCCACGTCGTCCAGCTCGGCGCGCTCCGCGAACCCGTCGAGCCTGGCCACCTCCAGCACGTCTTCGACCAGCGTGCGCATCGCCTGGGCCCGGTCCCGCACCAGCTCGGTCGGGCGGCCCGGCGGCAGCAGTTCGGCCGCGGTGAGCAGGCCGGTGACGGGGGTGCGCAGCTCGTGCGCGATGTCGGCGGTGACCCGGCGTTCGGCCTCCAGGCGCTGGCGCAGCGCATCGGCCATGCCGTCGATCGCCCGGGCCAGTTCGTCGGTCTCGTCCCGGACCCGGCCGCCGATCTGTTCGCGTACCCGCACCTCGCTGTCGCCCTCGGCGACCTTGCGGGCCGCAGCCGCCGCCCTGCGGAGCCGGCGGGAGAGCTGGTCACCGATGAGGACGCCGAGCGCGACGCCGCCGAGCACCACCGCGAGCGAGCCGACGACCAGCACCCGGTCCAGGTCGTCCAGGACCGCGAACCGGTCCTTGAACTGGCCGTGCACCGACAGCACCTGGCCGTTGCTGATCGGCACCGAGGCCCACACCTCGGGCGCGCCCGACCCGTTGTCCTGGAGGTAGGTGGCGCGCAGCCCGCGCGCGGCCTCGTCCTTGAGCTGCTGCGGCAGCTTCGGGTCGTCCAGTTCGGCCTGGAACAGCAGCCGCCGGGTCGACTCGTAGTAGCGCTGCGCGACCTGCACCCGGTCGTCCATCACGTCGCGGCTGTTGTCCAGCATGGAGGCGCGGGCCGCGTTGTGCACGACGAGGCTGAGCGAGGTGGCGATGAGGGCGCCGACGCAGGCGATGGCCAGGCTGACCTTCCAGCGCAGCCCGGTACGGAAGGCGAGCCTGACCACGTCAGCCCTTGAGCTTGTAGCCGAAACCGCGGACGGTCTCGATCCGGTCCTGCCCGATCTTGCCGCGCAGCCGCTGCACGTGGACGTCCACGACGCGGGTGTCGCCGCCCCAGCCGTAGTCCCACACGCGCTCAAGGAGCCGGTCGCGGGAGAGCACGGTGCCGGGCGCGGCGGAGAATTCGAGGAGCAGCCGCATCTCGGTGGGCGTCAGCGCCACCGGGGCGCCGGCCTTGCGGACCTCCATGCCCTCCGGGTCGACCTCCAGGTCGCCGAAGCGCAGCGGCCCGTCGCTGCCGGGCGCCTCGCCCGCGGCCGGTGCCGCCGGCGTGCCGCCGGGGCCGCTGGCGTGGCCGAAGCGGCGCAGTACGGCGCGGATGCGGGCGACCAGGACGGCCCCGTCGAACGGCTTGGTCACGTAGTCGTCGGCGCCGGCTTCGAGGCCGAGCACCACGTCGATGGAGTCGGCGCGCGCCGAGAGCATGATCACCGGGACGGTGGACTCGTCGCGGATGCGCCGGCACAGGCTCACCCCGTCCAGGCCCGGCAGCATCACGTCGAGCAGGGCGATGTCCGGCCGGTTGGCGCGGAACCGCTCCAGGCCGGTCAGCCCGTCGGGGGCCGCAGTGACCATGAACCCGTCCCGCTCCAGGGCGAGCTGGGTGGCCTCACGGATCACGTCGTCGTCCTCGACGAAGAGGACATGGGTTTCCGCCACGGGCGCCGTCAGCCTTCCGTTCCGTCGTCACTGGGCAACGCGTCCTCGTCCACGGTCTTGCTGAAGTCCGTGTGCGTCCGCCCGGTCTCGATGAAGCGCCCGGACGACCAGCGGTAGTGGATCACGTCTTCGCCCGACGGGCAGCACACCGCGTCGCCCGAGTCGTAGACCTGCTGGGTGACGCGCAGCTCGTTCTTCTCGATGGTGGTGAACACCGGGGCCTGCTCGGACCTGAAGACGTTGGTGTAGTCCTTGTCCTTGCCGGCCTTGCGATACACGTACGAGCCGATGCCCAGGCCGTCGCCGCAGGTCATCACGTTGACGACGACATCGGCCGTGGCGGCGCCGGTCAGCTCCGCGTAGCTGACCTCGACCGGGTACTCGTCCTTCACACAGGGCTTGAGGTTCTCCCTGATCTCCCGGTCGACCTCCGGGTCGCGGGGGGTGAGCGCGCCCCCCGCCCCCCGGTGGGGCGGGGGGGGGGGGGGGGGGGGGGTGGGGGGGGGGGGGGGGGGGGGGGGGGCCGCCGCGGGGGG
>NZ_JBEHZD010000139.1:0-15143 GCF_040240285.1 Streptomyces sp. HSW2009
CCCCCCCCTTTTTTTCCCCCCCCCCCCCCCCCCACCCCCCCTCGGCGGCCGGCGGGGGGGCGCGTTTTGTTTAAACCGACGGCGGCGCCGGTGCCACCGGCGGCGGCGAGCAGGGCGCGCCGGTTGACGGCGGCGACGGCCGAGGTGGCCGACGACGCGGCGGAGCGGATACGGGACCGGGCGATACGGGACATGCGCGATCTCCCCGAGTCGGTGCGCGGAGGCGGGATCTGGAAGCGGCCCTGGACGTGTGCTGACCACTGCCGTCACTGGGGATGTTTGGCAGCGGGAGTGGCCGGTGCGTGAACGCGGCGGCAACGTGCGACGCCCATCTCCGCACGTGGATCACCACCCCGGGGCACGGCCACTGACCGCTCGCCGGCCGGCATGGAACCGGCATGGAACTGGTCACCACGTGTTCACCAACGAGGGGAAGGCGGCCGGGCCACGCACGGCGCCCGGGCCGGGGGACGGCGGCGCTCCCGGCCGGCCCCGGGTGCGCGGCGGCGGGGCCGGTGCCAGCATGTGAAGTGGGTACGAGCGACGCGCCGCGTGTGAGGAGCCCACCGTGACTGGCACAAAGAAGTGGAACGCGGAAATCACCATCACCGAGGTCGGCCGCGAGGTGACCGCCGAGGCCAGGCTGCGCGGCGAGAACAGCGGCTCGCTGGTCGGTCACGGCACGGCGATACGCAAGGCGACCGATGCGCACGTGCCCGCGATCGGCGACGAGCTGGCCGCCGCGCGGGCGTTCTCCGACCTCAGCCACCAGTTGGTGCACCACGCCGCCGAGGACATCGAGGCGCACACCCGCCAACCGGTGGACCACCTACGGGTGTGAGACCCGCCGCCCCACCCCTGGCCTAGCGGCGGCCACGACCCCACCACGACCGGCGGAAGCCCGCCGCGTCCGGTGCGGGGTGGGGTACGGCTGCTTGCGCCCGGGCTGGTACCGGGGCAGGTGTCGGGGCTGGTACCGGATCGAGTGGGGCGGCCCGCGGCGGGCCCGGTGCGTGGCCGCGTACGGCTGCTTGCACGGGGCTGATACTGGTTCCCAGTCCGGCTGCCCGCGCTGAGCCCGGTGCGTTGTCGCGTACGACCGCTTGCGCCAGGTCCCGTACCGGGGCGCGGACGGCCATCCCCGCCGAACCCGGCGCATCGTCGCGTACGGCTCCCCGCGCCGGGCCCCGCAGGGACAGCTCAGGCCGCACCCAATCACCCTGGCCACCTGGGCCACGCTGGTCACACGGGCCGCGCGGGCGCACCGGCTGCCCGGTCCAGACGGGCCGCGCGGGCCGCCCGGTCCAGACGGGCCGCGCGGGCCACCCCGACCACACGGGCCACAGCCGACGATCCCACCGCCCGCTCCGCCCCCCCGCCGCCCCCCCGTGGGGCGGCTGCACGTGCGGCCCGGACCCCGCGCCCGCCCCCGACACACCCACCCCGGACAGCCGGCCGCCCCACCACACCCCGTCCGCGCACCCGTACGGCCACGCAGGCGCCCCGGCCGGGCGGCGGCCACGCGCGCTGCGGCGACGATCACCCTCCACATCCGGCGCCGCGCCCTCCACGGCATTCCGCATGGTTCGTCGCTTCTCGCGCGTGGCGGGAATGTGCCAATCGGAACAACTGGCCTGGGCGGCTCTCCCCAAGTACGCGCGTCTCCACAACAGTGAACGGTCTGTTGGCACCGTATTCCGAATAAGGATGCCCATGTTCCGATCACCTGTTGACATATCCCGGGGAAAGTCCGGTAAGAGACGCACGGCCCGCATCGTGCTCGCGGCCGGTCTGGTAGCGGCGCTCTCCGCGGCCGGCGCGACCCCGGCACTGGCCGACGGGCCCGCCGGCACCCCGCTCACCGACGCCGCCAAGGCCGGCCAGGCGGACCCCGCCAAGCCCGCCAAGGACAAGCTCGGCGCCGCCGACGCCAAGCTGCTCGCCGAGGCCAAGGCCGAGGGCGACAAGACGATCACGATGATGGTGGCCGCCGCCCCGGGCTCGACGGAGCGGGTGGCCGGCGCACTGGACGCGGTCGAGGGCGCCTCCGTGGGCCGCACCTACGACAAGCTCGGCTACGTCCGGGCCACCGTCCCCATCGGCCGGGCCGACCAGGCCATCGACCGCGCCAAGCAACTGGCCGACGTGCACGGCATCGACCTCAAGCACGACATCCGGCTGCCCGACCCGACGCCCGGCGGCGACTCGGTGCGCGGCGCCTCCGCCGGGAAGTCCGGCCACTACCCGGCCCCCGGCAAGCACACCCCGGCGAAGAACCCGTACCAGCCCGCGTTCGAGACCGGCGCCGTCGACTTCGTCGCCAAGAACCCGCGGGCCGACGGGCGCGGCGTGACCATCGGCGTGCTGGACTCCGGCGTGGACCTGGCGCACCCCGCGTTGCAGAAGACCACCACCGGCGAGCGCAAGATCGTGGACTGGGTGACGGCCACCGACCCGATCACCGACGAGGACGGCACCTGGCGCCCGATGACCACCACGGTCTCCGGCCCGGCCTTCTCCTACCAGGGCCGCACCTACACCGCCCCCGACGGCACGTACCGGGTCAGCCGGTTCGCGGAGAAGATCACCGACGGCGGTCCGGACGGCAGCGACTACCACGGCGACGTCAACCGGGACGGCGACACCACCGACAGTTGGGCGCTGCTGTACGACGCGGCGGCGGGCACCGTACGGGTCGATCTGAACGACAACGGTGACTTCACCGACGACGTGGCGATGAAGCCGTACCGGGACGGGTACCAGGTCGGCTACTTCGGCACCGACGACCCGAAGACGCCGGTCGCCGAGCGCTCGCCGTTCGTCGTCGAGATCCGCAAGGACGTGCCGCTCGACCCGCTGGGCGGCTCCAACGTCGGCAAGAAGGCCGACTTCGTCAACGTCGGCATCATCGAGTCCGAGCACGGCACCCACGTCGCGGGCATCACCGCGGCCAACAAGCTGTTCGGCGGCCGGATGAACGGTGCCGCGCCCGGTGCCAAGATCGTCTCCTCGCGGGCGTGCAGTTGGGGCGGCGGCTGCACCAACGTGGCGCTGACCGAGGGCATGATCGACCTGGTCACCAAGCGTGGCGTGGACATCGTCAACATGTCGATCGGTGGCCTGCCGCCGCTGAACGACGGCAACAACGCCCGCTCCGAGCTGTACACCCGGCTCATCGACACCTACGGCGTGCAGCTCGTCATCTCGGCCGGCAACAGCGGCCCGGGCGTCAACACCATCGGTGACCCGTCGCTGGCCGACAAGGTGATCAGCGTGGGCGCCGGCGTCTCGAAGGAGACCTGGGCCGCCAACTACGGCTCCGAGGTGAAGCGGAAGTACGCGCTCTTCCCGTTCTCCTCGCGCGGCCCGCGCGAGGACGGCGGCTTCACCCCGACCGTGGTCGCCCCGGGCGCCTCGATCAACACCACCCAGACCTGGATACCCGGCGGCCCGGTCAAGGAGGCCGGGTACGAACTGCCGGTCGGCTACAGCATGCTCCAGGGCACCTCGATGGCCTCCCCGCAGGCCGCCGGCGCCTCGGCGCTGCTGCTCTCGGCCGCCAAGCAGCAGGGCGTCAAGCTCACCCCCGCCACCCTGCGCACCGCGCTGACCAGCACCGCCCACCCGATCCCGGGCGTCCAGGCGTACGAGCAGGGTGCCGGCCGGATGGACGTGGTGGCGGCCTGGAAGTCGATCCGCCGCGGTGCGCAGGCACATGCGTACACGGTGAAGGCGCCGGTGAAGTCCGCGCTCTCGGACTACCTGAAGACCCCGGGCTTCGGCACCGGCGTCTACGACCGCGAGAGCGGCCTGAAGCCCGGCCAGTCCAAGACGTACGACCTCACCATCACCCGCACCTCGGGCCCGACCGGCACCGTGTGGCACACGCTGCGGTGGCGGACCAACAGCGGTGCGTTCCGGCTGCTGGGCCGCGACGTGGTGGGGCTGCCGCTGAACAAGCCGGTCACCGTGCAGGTCAGGGCCAGGCCCGGTGCGGTGGGTGCGCACAGCGCGATCCTGGAGGTCAACGACCGGCGCACCGAGGGCGTCGACCAGCAGATCCTGAACACCGTGATCGTGGCGAAGCCGCAGGTGGCCCCCGGCTACTCGGTCAAGGAGTCGGGTTCGGTCCAGCGCAACGCGCCCACCTCGTACTTCGTGTCCGTGCCCAAGGGCGCCAAGACCCTTGAGGTGGCGCTCGACGGGCTGCGCGGCAAGAGCCAGACCCGGTTCATCGCGATCGACCCGTACGGCGTGCCGGCCGATTCGACCTCGTCGATCGTCTGCTACCCGCACTACGACAACCCGGCGAACACCTGCCGCCCGGACCGGCGCGCCTACGCCAACCCGATCCCGGGCGTGTGGGAGATCGAGGTGGAGGCGCGGCGCACCTCGCCGTACCTGGACAACCCGTACCGGCTCGCGGTGAACGCGCTGGGCAGCACCTTCGCGCCGCAGACGCAGGAGCTCGCGGAGGCGAAGATCGGGCAGGCCACGCCGGTGGAGTGGAAGGTCAGCAACGAGTTCGGGCCGGTGGACGGCAAGCTGCGGGGCGGGCCGCTGGGCTCCGCGCGCACCGAGCAGCCCACCATCAAGCAGGGCCAGACGTACTCCACCGAGGTGACCGTGGCCGAGGGCGCCACCCGGCTCGACGTGGCGATCGGCGGTGCCGCCGACACCAAGTCCGACCTGGACCTGGCCGTGGTGTTCGACGGCCAGGTGGTGGGCGACTCGACCTCGTCGGGCTCCAACGAGAAGGTGTCGCTGGCGGCGCCGAAGGCGGGCACCTACACCATCGAGGTGGCCGGCTACTCGGTCCCGTCGGGCAGCACCGCCTTCGACTACCAGGACCTGTTCTTCGCGCCGTCGCTCGGTGAGATCAAGGTCGAGGCCGGCAACCGAGTCACGCTCGGTAACGGCGAGTCCACACAGGTCAAGGCCGATGTCGTGGTGGCGGGGCCGGCCCCGGAAGGCCGCTCGTTCTTCGGTGAGCTGGCGCTGGTCAACAAGGCGGGCACCAGCACCGGCGTGGGCAGCGTGCAGATCAAGAAGGTCATTCCGTAACGCACGCGGTGTTCCGCACTCGGTGTGGCGCCCACGGTGGCCCGCACCGGGTGTGGCGCCCACGGCGTTCCGCGCCGGGTATGACACCAAGCAGAACATCATGTGACGTTTCCTGACATCCACTCCGCTCACGGGCGGCACCTGCGGGGCGAGCCAGCGACCCCGGCTCGCCCCGCAGGCGCTCCACCGCCGCTCCACCGCCCCGTGCACCAGCCCGTGCGTTCCGCCCGTACGGCCGCCCGGGCACGCCGCGTGAGGCCCCGGCCGCGCGCACCCCGCGAGATCCCCGCCCGCACCGCGCGGCGAGCAGTCCTCGCCACGCGGGGGCCCGTCCCCGCCGCCCTCTCGATATTCCGCGAGGCGGCCACATGCGGCGTGGAAGGATGGCCACTACGTCTAAATCGTTAGGAGATGCCCAGGTGCCTGGCACGAATCTGACCCGTGAAGAGGCGCAGGAGCGGGCGCGCCTGCTCACCGTCGACGCGTACGAGATCGACCTCGATCTCTCCGGTGCGCAGGAAGGAGGCACCTACCGCTCGGTCACGACGGTCCGGTTCGACAGCACCGAGGCCGGTGCCTCCTCCTTTATCGACCTGGTCGCGCCCACGGTGCACGAGGTGGTGCTGAACGGCAGCCCGCTGGAGCCTGCCGAGGTCTTCGCCGACTCCCGGATCGCCCTGCCCGACCTGCTGGCCGGCCGCAACGAGCTGCGGGTGGTCGCCGACTGCGCGTACACCAACACCGGCGAGGGGCTGCACCGCTTCGTCGACCCGGTGGACCAGCAGGCGTACCTGTACACCCAGTTCGAGGTGCCGGACGCGCGCCGGGTGTTCGCCTCCTTCGAGCAGCCCGACCTGAAGGCGACGTTCCAGTTCACCGTGGTGGCCCCGGAGGGCTGGACGGTCATCTCCAACTCGCCGACGCCCGAGCCCAAGGACAACACCTGGGCCTTCGAGCCGACGCCGCGCATCTCCAGCTACATCACCGCGCTGATCGTCGGCCCGTACCACAGCGTGCACAGCAGCTACGAGACGGACGGGCGCTCGGTGCCGCTGGGCATCTACTGCCGTCCCTCGCTCGCCGAGTACCTGGACGCGGACGCGATCTTCGACGTCACCCGGCAGGGCTTCGAGTGGTTCGAGGAGAAGTTCGACTACGCGTACCCGTTCGCCAAGTACGACCAGCTCTTCGTGCCCGAGTTCAACGCCGGCGCGATGGAGAACGCGGGCGCGGTCACCATCCGTGACCAGTACGTCTTCCGCTCCAAGGTGACAGACGCGTCGTACGAGGTGCGGGCCGCCACCATCCTGCACGAGCTGGCCCACATGTGGTTCGGCGACCTGGTCACCATGGAGTGGTGGAACGACCTGTGGCTGAACGAGTCGTTCGCCACCTACGCCGAGGCCGCCTGCCAGGCGTACGCCCCGGGCTCGAAGTGGCCGCACTCGTGGACCACATTCGCCAACCAGATGAAGACCTGGGCGTACCGGCAGGACCAACTGCCCTCCACGCACCCGATCATGGCGGACATCCGCGACCTGGACGACGTGCTGGTCAACTTCGACGGCATCACGTACGCCAAGGGCGCCAGCGTGCTCAAGCAGCTCGTCGCCTACGTCGGGCAGGACGAGTTCTTCCGCGGCGTGCAGGCGTACTTCAAGCGGCACGCCTTCGGCAACACGCGCCTCTCCGACCTGCTGGGCGCCCTTGAGGAGACCAGCGGGCGGGACCTGAAGACCTGGTCGAAGGCGTGGCTTGAGACGGCAGGCATCAACGTGCTGCGCCCCGAGATCGAGACCGACGAGAACGGCGTCATCACCTCCTTCGCCGTCCGCCAGGAGGCCCCGCCGCTGCCCGCCGGCGCCAAGGGCGAGTCCACGCTGCGCCCGCACCGGATCGCGATCGGCGCCTACGACCTGGACTCGGACGGCAAGCTGGTGCGCGGCGCCGGCGTCCCGGCCGGCGAGGACTGGGGCCGGATCGAGCTGGACGTGGACGGCGAGCTGACGCAGGTGCCGCAGTTGGTCGGCAAGCCGCGCCCGGCCGTGGTGCTGCTCAACGACGACGACCTGTCGTACGCGAAGGTCCGGCTGGACGAGGAGTCGCTGCGCCAGGTCACCCAGCACCTGGGCGACTTCGCCGAGTCGCTGCCGCGCGCGCTGTGCTGGGCCTCCGCCTGGGACATGACCCGCGACGGCGAGCTGGCCACCCGGGACTACCTGGAGCTGGTGCTCTCCGGCATCGGCAAGGAGAGCGACATCGGCGTGGTGCAGTCGCTGCACCGGCAGCTCAAGCTGGCCCTTGACCTGTACGCGGCGCCGGAGTGGCGCGCGGCGGGCCTGGCCCGCTGGGGCGAGGCCGCGCTCGAACACCTGCGGGCCGCCGAGCCCGGCAGCGACCACCAGCTCGCGTGGGCGCGCGCGTTCGCGGCGACCGCCCGCACCGATGCGCACCTGGACCTGCTGGCCGCGCTGCTGGACGGCAGCGAGAGCATCGACGGCCTGGCCGTCGACACCGACCTGCGCTGGGGGCTGCTGCTGCGGCTGGCCGCCACCGGGCGGGCCGACGAGGCGGCCATCGCGGCCGAGCTGGAGCGGGACAAGACCTCGGCCGGCGAGCAGCACGCGGCCAGCGCCCGCGCGGCGCGCCCCACCGAGGCGGCGAAGGCCGAGGCGTGGGCCGCGGTCGTGGAGTCGGACACGCTGCCGAACGCCATGCAGGAAGCGGTCATCAACGGCTTCGTCCAGACCGACCAGCGCGAACTGCTCGCGCCGTACGCGGACAAGTACTTCGCCGTGGTCAAGTCCGTCTGGGACGGGCGCAGCCACGAGATCGCCCAGCAGATCGCGGTCGGGCTCTACCCGACGATCCAGATCTCGCAGGCCACGCTGGACGCCACGGACGCGTGGTTGGCGAGCGCCGAACCGACCCCGGCCCTGCGCCGCGTGGTCACCGAGAACCGCGCCGGCGTGGAGCGTGCGCTGCACGCCCAGCAGGCGGACGCGGCTAGCTGAGCGCTGGGCCGGGCGCTGGCGCTGGGCTTGGGCTTGGTGTTGGGCCCGGGCTTGGTGGGCCCGGGCCGTCCCGCGCGGCTCGCTGACGCGATGTGAAGCGCCGCAGGCCACGGCCTGATCGGCAGAAGCGGGGGGGGGGGGGGGGGGGGGGGGGGGGGGGCGGCCCCGGGGTTGGTGGGGGGGGGGGGGGGGGGGGGGGGGGGGGCCGGGGCCGGCCCGGGGGGGCGCGCTGCCGGTTGGGCACCCCCCGCCGCCCACGGCGTTAGCGCAAGACGGGGGGCGGGCCTCCGGGAGGGGGGCGGCCGGCCCCCCTTTTTTGGTGTGGGCGCGTTGTGGTGTGGGCGTACGGCGGGCTCGCCCCGTACGCCCGTACGCGCGGCGGCCCCCGCCCGATGAGGGGGCGAGGGCCGTCAGACGAGGGCCGTTGCCGTCGCGAACGGTGGAGGTCGTCGCGGAGCGGCGGGGCCGGCGGGCCCGTCCGCGGGGGACGGGCCCGGGTGTTCACTTCCTGTGGGCCGCCCGGCGGGCGAGCAGCGCGGCGCGGCGCTCGTCGAAGCGGGTGGCCTGGTCGTTGAGGCCGCCCATGAACAGGCCGAGTTCCTCCTGCGCCTGGAGCCCCTCGGGGCCGAGCCCGGTGATCTCCAGCACCTTCAGGAAGCGCAGCACCGGCTGGAGCACGTCGTCGTGGTGGATGCGCAGGTTGTAGATGCCGCCGATCGCCATCTGCGCCGCCGCCCGCTCGAAGCCGGGGATGCCGTGGCCCGGCATCCGGAAGGCCACCACGACGTCGCGCACGGCACACATGGTCTGGTCGGGGGCCATCTCGAACGCCGCCGAGAGCAGGTTCCGGTAGAAGACCATGTGCAGGTTCTCGTCGGTCGCGATGCGCGCCAGCATCCGGTCGCACACCGGGTCGCCCGAGTGGTGCCCGGTGTTGCGGTGCGAGATCCGCGTGGCCAGCTCCTGGAACGCGACGTACGCCACCGAGTGCAGCATGCTGTGCGCGTTGTCGGACTCGAACCCCTCGGACATGTGGGACATCCGGCAGTTCTCCAGCTCCACCGGGTCCACGGCGCGCGAGGTGAGCAGGTAGTCCCGCATCACGATGCCGTGCCGCCCCTCCTCGGCGGTCCACCGGTGCACCCAGGTGCCCCAGGCGCCGTCACGGCCGAAGAGAGTGGCGATCTCGTGGTGGTAGCTGGGCAGGTTGTCCTCGGTGAGCAGGTTCACCACCAGCGCCACCCGGCCGACCGCGCTGACCTTCGACTGGTCGAGTGCCCATGCCTCGCCGCCCATGACGCCGTCGAAGTTGCGGCCGTCGCTCCAGGGCACGTACTCGTGGGGCATCCAGTCCTTGGCGACGCGCAGGTGTCGGTTGAGCTCGGTCTCGACGACCTCTTCGAGCGCGAACAACAACTGGCTGTCGCTCCACGCGGCCTTTCCGGTACGACGGGGTATGGCGGTGGTCACAGCGGGGACTCCTGGGGACGGGGAGTTGCGGACTACTGGGGACGTGTCCGACCTACGGTTCCGTAGGTTACGACAACGTAGGTTAAAGCGTCCGTAAACGCCAAGCCGCTCACCCCCGGTCCTCCCCCGCTCGACCCGCCGACCCACCCCCACCCGGAACCTCCGACTCCGCGCCCGCCCCCTGCCGAGTGCACCCCTCTCCCACCCTTCTGACCTGCTACGGAGCACTCTGCTGCGCCGTCGCTGGCGGCACTACGGGGCGACTCGTACGCGGCCGAACCACCGACCGTGCGGGTGGCCCGACGGCCGGTTTCGGGGTTGGTGGGCACGTTCGTGCGGTGGGGCGCTGAGGAGTGGCGGGGCGAGGAAATCGCGGGACGCTGCGGGGAGGGGGCGGGGAAGGGGTGGGGCGCTGGGGAGTGGCAGGGGCGAGCACATTGCGGGGGCGCGGGGCGTGGCCGGGTGTGGGGAAGCGGTGGGGCGCGGGGACCCGGTGAGGCGCGGCAATGTGGTGGGGAGGGTGGGGAGGGGGAGGGCACTGGGACCTGGTGAGGCGCGCGAAAGTGGTGGGGGCTGGGTGGTTCGGGCCGCGGCCCCCGCCCTGGGCTACCCGTTGCCGAGTGGGGCGCTCGGTCCGGCGTCACCGACGGTCGCGGTCGTACCGGTCGGCTCCGCCGCGGGCCGCGCCGCGGCGGCCTGCACCGCGGCCGGTTCGGGTGCGGCGCGGCGGGTCGCCGCGACCGCTTGCAGCGCGTCGAGGGCGCGGGCCAGCGCTGGCGCCCGTTCGGCGCCGCGGCGCACGGCCGCCACCACGTACCGACGCGGCCGGTCCGCGTGCAGCACCCGGACCGCGACCGCGGGGTCGGCCCCGCCGTACGGCACCGCGGTCGCCATCCGCGGCACCAGCGCCACCCCCATCCCGGCCGCGACCAGCGCGAAGACCGCGGGCCAGTCGGCGGCGGCGTGCGCCCTGACCGGCGCGAAACCGGCCGCCTGGCACACGGCCGTGGTCGGCTCGGGCGCCGGCCCGCCGGCCGCGCAGATCCACGCCTCGTCGGCCAGGTCGGCCAGGCGCAGCCGCGGCGCGGCGGCGAGCGGGTGCCGGGCCGGCAGCGCGACGTCCAGCGGGTCGGCGAGCAGCGGCACCCGGGTGAACTTCGGGTCCTTGGCCGGCGGTGCGTACGCGGCGAGCGTCACCGCCAACTCGACCGCCCCGCGCGCCAACAGCTCGTACGCGTGCGCCGCCTCCGCCTGGTGGACGCGTACCGTGATGCCGGGGTGCCGGCGGCGCAGATGGCGTACGGCGGGCACCACGAGCGCCGCGATCGCGGTGCCGAACGCCCCGACCCGCACCTGCCCGCACTCCCCCAGCCGGTGGCCGGCGAGCTCTGACTCCGCGCGCTCCAACTGGGCGAACACGTCCTCCACATGGCGCAGTACGAGCCGCGCGGCGTCGGTGAGCCGCACCCCCCGCCCGTCCGCGGCGACCAGCGGCACGTCCAACTGTTTGGCCAGCCCGGAGAGCTGCTGGGAGACCGCCGAAGGCGTCATGCACAGAGCCTGCGCCGTCGCGGTCACCGTGCCCAGGTCGGCGAGGGTGCGCAGCACGCGGAGTCTTCTGAAGTCCCAGTCCGCCATGGGGGCAAGCTATCCAGCCGGGCGCGCCGGACAGCGGACCGCAGCCGCCGGGGCGTCGCCCCCGGCAACTCTCCAACGGCCTGCTGACTGCGACAAGTTGACGGCTTTCGATGGCCGTACGACGCCACACGCACGGGGCAACGGAGCGTGCTCCGTGTGGCGCGCCACAGCGGTCACCGACGGGCCGACCGTCGGTTCGCCTCACGCCCCACACCCCACGATCCGCGATCCGCGATCCGCTCAGGACACGCGCGGGCGCGCACGCGTAGAGCATGCGTAGGGCACACGTAAGGCACGCGCAGGAGGCAGGCACACGGAGGAGCCGTGGCGGCCCCGGCGGGCCCGGGCGCCCCGGGGGCGGGTCTAGGTGATCCGGAGCGGGCCGAGGTGATCCGGAGCGGGTCTAGGTGGTCCGGAGCGGGCCGGCGCGGCCCGGGTTCACGCATGCGGCCGGGAGCCAGGGCGGCCAGCCGGGCCGCAGGCCGACCCGTACGCCAAAAACGCCCACGCCGAAAGGCGGTGGGCGTCTGGCGGTGCGGCGCGGGTCAGCTCGAAGGCAGCTTGTTGTTCTTGCTGCCGACCATCACCAGGCCGGCGATCACGAGGAACGACACGATGGGCGCGGCGACGTAGAGACCGAGCGTCTCCATGACGCTCAGACCCGGGCCCGGGTCGTCACCGTCGTCGCGGGTGAGCGCGAACGCGGGGGACGACATCAACATCATCAACGTCAGCCCGGCGGTGACCGTACCGGCGCGCAGGGCGTTCTTCTTGGCCTTAGTGCTCACAGCAGCAATTTACCCAACCCCTCACACCACCGCGCGCCCGGGGTCACCCCCACCGCGGCCGTACCCGCCCCGCCGCGGCTCCGCCGCCGGGCCGCACCCCGCGCCCGCCGGCGCGCAGGGCGCCCAGGTGGCGAGGGGCCGCCGGCCGTCCGCGCGCGGGGTGGGCGTCAGGACGCCAGCGACTCGGGGGCCGCGCCGGCACGCTCGACCGGGTAGGCGGCGGCGGTGGGCTCGCTGGTCAGCGGAAGTTCGGCGCCCAGCGGCGGTTCGCTGGTCAGGGGGGCCGCGTCGGACAGCGGCGGCTCGCTGGTCAGGGGCTGTTCGGCGAACCCGGAGGAGCCGGAGCCGTCCAGTCCGGACTCGGGGTCGGACACGCCCTCGTAGAGGTCCGGAGGGGACGGCTCTGCCTGTTTGGCATGGGCAAACGGAAGGGCTTGCACGGACGCGGCCACACGGGCCTCCTGAGGTCGGTGGGCAGTCAGACACGTCGAGCCCTACCCACAGATGGCGGGGACAGACGTATCCCGCACTCAAACGTGCTTCAGGTCACATCGTCCCCCCGCGAATGATTTCCCGCCCACCGAGGCCGCAGACCGTCAGATCTGGACCGCCGCACGCACCACGGCGACGGATTTACGGGAGGGGTTCGGCCGCCTGGCCCACCCCGCGGGTCACCGGCGCGCCATCCCGGCGCTCCGGCCAGCTCCCCGCGCCTCGATCGATCGGCGCCACCGACGCCCCGCTGCCCGGGTGGCGGGCTCGCCCCCTCCACGCACATCCCCGTACGACGCGTCCGCCGTGCCCGGGCGGGCACTCAGGTGGTCCGCAGCGGGGCGTCATCCACACCCCCATTGGAGTTATCCGTTTATCCGACAACTGGTTATCCACAGCCGTCGCCAGGTCCTGGCCGCATCCACCACAATCTCCGTAACGCCATGATCGCGGCGCCCGCCGCAGAAGACGGACGTGGCGTTGTGGAGAGTTAAGGAGGGGGCCGTGCGGCTCCGGGGGAACAGGGCGACAGCGGCGCGGGCCACGACCGCTGCGGGCGCGACCGCCGTGGCCGCCGCCGTCATCGGCGGGCTGCTCGGCTCCGCGCCGGGCGCCGCGGCTGCGCCGCTGCCGGGACCGCGGGAGGCGCCGAGCGCCGCCGAGGCACCCGAGAGTTCCGCGACCGGGCTGCCACCGGTGTGGCCGCGACCGCACGCGATGCAGCCGGCCGGCACGCCGGTGACGGTCACCGACGAGGTGCAGGTGGTCGCCGCCGCGGACGCGGACGCAGCCGCGCTCGACCTGCTGCGCTCCGTGCTGCGCACGGCCGGCGCTCGTACGGTGGTCGACGCCTCGCCTGGCGACCCGCTGCCGGCGGGGTCCCTGGTGGTGTACGCGGACGGGCAGCCGGCGGACGACGCGCTGCGGGCGCTGCGCGCACCGGCCCGCGGCGACCTGCCCGCCGGCGGGTATCGCCTGGCCACCGGATTCGCGCAGGGCCGGGCCGTCCTCGCGCTGTCCGGCGTCGGACCCGACGGCCTGTTCCACGCGGTGCAGACGCTCCGTCAGCTCCTGCCCGACGGCGCCGGACAGGCGGGCGACCGGCGCATGGTGCCGGGCGTGCTGGTCCGGGACTGGCCCGCCACCCGCGCCCGCGGCATCACCGAGGGTTTCTACGGGACGCCGTGGACCCACCGACAGCGGCTTGACCAGATCGACTTCCTGGGCCGCACCAAGCAGAACCGCTATCTCTACGCCCCGGGCGACGACACCTTCCGGCAGGCCCGCTGGCGCGATGCGTACCCGGCCGAGCGGCGCGCCGAGTTCCGGGAACTGGCCGAGCGGGCCCGGCGCAACCACGTGACGCTCGGTTGGGCGGTGGCGCCCGGGCAGGCCATGTGCTTCGCGTCGGAGAAGGACCTGACGGCGCTGGAGCGCAAGGTGGACGCGATGTGGGCGCTGGGCGTGCGCTCCTTCCAACTCCAGTTCCAGGACGTGAGCTACAGCGAGTGGCACTGCGGCTCGGACGCCGACGCCTTCGGCTCGGGGCCGCGTGCCGCGGCCCTCGCGCAGGCGAAGGTGGCCAACGCCCTGGCCGCGCACCTGGCCGCGCGACACCCGGAGGCCGAGCCGCTGTCCCTGCTGCCCACCGAGTACTTCCAAAAGGGCGCGACGGAGTTCCGCGCGGCGCTCGCTGATGCGCTGGGCCCGCAGGTCGAGGTGGCCTGGACCGGGGTGGGCGTGGTGCCCAAGACGATCACCGGCAAGGAGCTGGCCGAGGCCCGCACGGCGTTCGCCCACCCGCTGGTCACCATGGACAACTATCCGGTCAACGACTACGCGCAGGACCGGCTCTTCCTCGGCCCGTACTCCGGGCGCGACCCGGCCGTGGCGGGCGGCTCGTCCGCGCTGTTGGCCAATGCGATGCGCCAGCCCACGGCGTCCCGCATCGCGCTGTTCACCTCGGCCGACTTCGCCTGGAACCCCCAGGGGTACCGGCCCCAGCACTCCTGGCGGGCGGCCGTCGACGACCTCGCGGGGCAGGACCCGCGGACCAGGGTGGCGCTGCGGGCCTTCGCCGGCAACGACGCGTCCTCGCTGCTCGGCGGCTGGGGCCGGGACCGTTCGCAGACCGTGCCCGAGTCGGCGTACCTGCGCCCGCTGATCGACGAGTTCTGGGCGGCCCGCGACGCGGCCCCCGGGGCGGCCCACTCCTCCGCCCCGCGATCGGCCGGCAGCCCCGGCGGCGTCGATGACCAGCGGTTGCGGCAGGCGGCTGAGCGGCTGTCGGCCGCGTTCCGCACCCTGCGCGAGGCGCCCGACCTGCTCGCGGAGACCTTCCACGGCGAGGTCACGCCGTGGCTCGACCAGTTGGGGCGGTTCGGTGCCGCCGGTGAGCACGCCGTCGGGGCGCTCACCGCGCAGGCGCGCGGCGACGGCACGGCGGCCTGGCGGGACCAGCGGGCCCTGCGCGCGGAGCGGAAGCGGCTCGCGGCCAGCCCGGTGACCGTCGGCAAGGGCGTGCTGCCCGAGTTCCTCACCCGTGCCGTCACCGAGATCGACGCCTGGTGGGGCCTGGACGCCGCCGGCGGCAAGGAGCGGGCGAAGAAGCTCACGCCCGCGGCGGGCGCGGAGTCGGCCGCCGACGGCGAACCGCCCCCCGCCATCCGCCCCCCGG
>NZ_JBEHZD010000014.1:0-34892 GCF_040240285.1 Streptomyces sp. HSW2009
GGGCTTGATGTCGACCGACTCCGGCTCGGCCGTGCGCGCCGACGCCTCCGTACCGCCGCAGTCCGCCGCACCGCCGCCGGGGGGGCCCCCCCCCCCGCCCCCCCCCCCCCCCCGCCGCCCCCGGGCGGCCCCCCGCCGGGCGGGGCGTGGACCGCGCCCCATCCGCGCCGGCCCGCCCTCCGCGCGGCGGTCCGCCCGGGTCAGGTCCGGCGCCGCCGCAGGGCCGGGTCGAGCAGTGCGGGCGGGGTGTCGAACTTCTCGTGTGCGGCGAGGTCGACGCCCGGGGCGACGATCGCATCGACGGCGTCGAGCACGTCGGCGGGGAGCACGGTGTCCGCGGCGGCGAGGTTGGCGTGCAGGTGTTCCAGCGTGCGCGGGCCGATGATCGCGCTGGTCACGGCGGGGTGCGCGGTGGCGAAGCCGAGGGCGAGCTGGATCAGCGTCAGGTCGGCGGCGGCAGCCACCTCGGCCAGCCGCTCGACGGCATCGAGCCTGGCCCGGTTGGCGGGAATGGTGGTGTCGAAGCGGTCCGGCATGAACGTGGAACGACTGGTGGCGATGGGGGCGTTCGCGCGGATCGCGCCCGAAAGCCAGCCGGAGGCCAGCGGGCTCCACACCAGCACGCCGAGCCCGTACTCCTCGGCCACGGGCAGCACATCGGCCTCGATGCCGCGTTGCAGGATCGAGTAGCTGGGCTGCTCGGTCGCGTACCGGCTCAGGCGGTGCTCGCGGGCGGCCCATTGGGCCTGCACGATGCGGTAGGCGGGGAAGGTCGACGAGCCGAAGGAGCGGATCTTGCCGGCGCGTTGGAGGTCGGTCAGCGCGGACAGCGTCTCTTCGTCGCTGGTGGTCGGGTCCCAACGATGGACCTGGTAGAGGTCGATGTGGTCGACGCCGAGCCGGCGCAGGCTGTTGTCCAGTGCCGCGTACAGCCAACGGCGGGAGCTGCCGCGGTGGTTGCGGTCCTCACCCATCGGCATGGCGGCCTTGGTGGCCAGTACGAGGTCGTCGCGGCGGCCGGCGATGGCCTTGCCGACCATCTCCTCCGACTCGCCGCTGCCGTACATGTCGGCGGTGTCGATGAGGTTGATGCCGGCCGCCAGGGCCGCGTCGACGAGGGCGGTGGCCTCCTGTTGGGTGGTGCGCCCGATGGCGCCGAAGTTCATCGCGCCCAGCGCGAGCGAGCTGACCTGGACGCCGGTGCGCCCCAGGGTGCGGTACTGCATGACCGTGTTCCTCCACGACAGAGATCCGAGCAATGACAGGAGCGAGACGGGGATGGAGAGGGCGGGATGGAGAAGGGAGATGGCGCCACGTGACCGGTTGCATGGCGAACCGGCAGCCGCTCGCCCGGCCCATACGAGCAAGCGGGACGCCGTCCCGTTTAACGATACGGAACACTGTCCCGCTTATCAACGCGGGATCGGCCCGGCCTACGTCGCGCCGTGCGTCTCCCGGCCGAACTCCTCAACGAAAGGTCGTCAGCCATGCCCGTGAACGTGCTCGTACCGCTTCTCCTCCTGCTGGTCAGCCCCTTGTTCCGGGCCGTCGGGCACGTTCGCCCGGCCCGCCCCAAGCCGCCCGACCGTCCGCCCCCGCCCGGCCGGTACCGCGTACGCCCGGACGCGGTCGGCGCGAGGGATCGGCCGCGCGTCCACGGCGGGAAACGCGCCGCCCTGGCCACCCCGCGCCCTGCCGCAAGTGCAGGTCGGCGGCCTATCATCGCCAGTCCGCATACGAGGGGGGCTGGTATGACGGCAGACGGGAGCAGGGCGCGGCGGGCGCAGGAGGCAAGGCGGCAGGAACGGTTGCTGCGCGAGCAGTGGCAGGCCGCCTGGCAGCAGGTCCAGCGGTGGGACGCCGCGCGAGAGGGCGAACGCGGGGTGTTGGCCCAGTTGTTGGTGCTGACGGCGCGCGGTTGGCGACTGCTCGTCGACCGGCAGTGGCCCAGAACGCGCGGCGGGCAGGCGGGCCTGTTGCTGGTGGGGCCCGGCGGGATGTTCGTGATCGACATCGAGAACTGGCCCGCCGCCCACGCCGACGTGGACGGCACCGCCCGTCCCACCGGCGCACCGCACGCCACGGCGGACTCATCCGGTGGCGAGCTGGGGACCGCTGCGGTGGCGAAGTTGCTGACGGCGACGAAGTCGGTCGAGCGGGTAGTGGCGGAGCTCGGGCTCTCGCCGGTGGCGGTCCAGCCGCTGCTGGTCTTCGCGGGCCGTCGGATCGACGCCGAGGCGGGCCGGGCCAGGCTGCTCGGTGGGCGCGAGATCGGCCCGGCGCTGCTCGCGGAGCGGCAGCGACTGCACGCCGCTCCGGTGCGGATGATCGCCGGCCATCTGGAGAGCGCGTTTCCCGGGTACGTACCGGTGGAGCTCGACCGGTCGGCACCGGCCGCCCCGGCCCAGCCGCGGCAGGAGGCGGCGGACGGCCTGTTCGACCTGGAGGGGCTGCGGAACGCGGCGCTCGACGAGGCGCTGCGCGGGCCGATCGAGCAGTGGATGTCCTTCCTCGACCCGGACCAGGTCTCGCTGGTGCGCCGCAACTGGTCGGGCCCGGCGCGGATCAGCGGCCCGGCCGGCACCGGCAAGACGGTGGTCGGGCTGCACCGCGCGGCGCATCTGGCGCGCCGTACGACCGGCCGCATCCTGTACGTCACGTACGCCAACAACCTGCCGCGGGTGCAGGGCACGTTCCTCGCGACCATGGCGCCGGCGGTCGCCGACCGGGTCGACTTCTCCAGCCTCCACGCCTGGGCGCAGGAGTTCCTGCGCGAGCGCGGCGTGCCGGTGCGGCTGCACGCGGAGAAGGCCGCGACCGCCTTCAGTCTGGCGTGGACGCGCGTCGGGCGGCCGAGCCGACTGGCCGAAGTTGACCCGAAACCGCGCTACTGGGAGGAGGAGATCAGTTACGTCATCAAGGGGCGCGGCCTGACGACGTTCGACGAGTACGCGGTGGTGCCCCGGCGACGGCGGAGGGCGCGGCTGAGCCGCGCGCACCGGGAGGCGGTGTGGGCGCTGTACGAGGCGTACGAGGCGCTACGTGTCGAGCGTGGCGTGCACGACTTCAACGACGTCCTCTCGCTGGCGCTGGCGGAGGCGGCGCGGCCGGCGGACCAGCCCCGCTACGCGGGCGTGATCGTGGACGAGGTGCAGGACCTGTCGCTGGTGGGGGTGCGGCTGTTGCACGCCGTGGTGGGCGATGTGCCCAACGGGTTGTTGCTGATCGGCGACGGGCAGCAGGCCGTCTATCCGGGCGGGTTCCGGCTCTCCGACGCGGGCGTCGACGTCCGAGGCGACCGCGGGCAGGTGCTCGCCACCAACTACCGCAATAGCAAACAGATCCTGGAAACGGCGCTCCAGGTGGTGGCCGATGACGCGTTCGAGGACATCGACGGGATGCGGACGCCGGGGCGCCGCGACGTCGATCTGACGTACCACGACGGGCAGGTGGTACGGGTCGCGGAGCCGACCGTGGCCGCCCACGACCAGGCCCTGTTGGGCGCGCTGCGCGAGCTGCCCACCGGCGCCCACGCCGACGTCGCGGTGCTGTGCCCGTCCAAGCACGCCATCGCGCACTACCGCAAACTGCTCGAACAGGCCGATATACCGGTGCGGCTGCTCGACCACTACGACGGTCATGCGGTCGACGCGGTCAAGTTGGGCACGTACCGCAGGGCGAAGGGGTTGGAGTTCAAGCGGGTCTACCTGCCCCGGTACGACGCGGTCCCGCCGTCGGAGGCGGGGGCCGGCGGCGCGGGCGCGGTCGAGACGGCGCGGGAACGTGCGGAGCTGCGCCGCAGTCAGCTCTTCGTGGCCATGACACGGGCGCGGGACGTGCTGTGGTTGGGCAGTGTGGGTGGGTAGGGCACGGGGAGTGGGCGGTCGCGGATAGCGGGTCGCGGGGGTGGTGTTGGGGG
The DNA here is from genome assembly GCF_040240285.1 of Streptomyces sp. HSW2009. Lineage (NCBI taxonomy): Bacteria > Bacillati > Actinomycetota > Actinomycetes > Kitasatosporales > Streptomycetaceae > Streptomyces > Streptomyces sp. HSW2009. The sequence goes on from NZ_JBEHZD010000014.1 coordinate 3,920, forward strand.
TTCGGGCACGGCGTTGGTGATCTGAACGCGGCCGGGTGGGCGTTGATGGTGTGGGTCGAGTGTTGGTGGTGTGGGGGCGGCCGGGTCGGGCATTGGTGGGACGGGCTCAGATGGGCCGGGCGTTGATGGGTGTGGGCGCGGCCGGGTCGGGTGGCGCTGGGCGCTAGTCGGCGACGTCCACGCCGTATCCGCGGACCAGGGTGTCAAGGCCGTGGTCGTAGCCCTGGCCGACCGCGCGGAGCCGCCAGACCGGGCCCCGGCGGTAGATCTCCGCGAGGAGCATGGTGCGTTCGGTGGTTGCCGCGTCCAGGGTGGCGCGGGCAAGGGGTGCGGCGCTGTTGCCGGGGGCCGCACCGAGTTGGATGGCGCCGACGGTGCCGAAGGTGGCGGTGCCGTCGATGGCCGCGGCGACGACGACCCTGCGGGTCGCCGCGGGCAGCGCGGCGAGGTCGAGTGCGATGGTCTGCTCGGCGGGGCCGCCGGTGAGGAGCCGTACGGTACCGGCCGGGCTCTCCGGTGCGCCGTAGAAGACCAGGTCCTCGTCGCAGGTGACCTGCTCGTCCTCGTCCAGGAGAAAGGCGACGACGTCGATCTCGCAGTCGTCCTGCGGCGCCCAGCTCGCGGTGACGTGCCATGCAGGTCCGGCGGCGGGCGCGTCGGGCAGGTCGAGGACCCCGCCCCGCGGCATCACCAGGGGGTCCTGCGTCCGGACCGCGGGCGCGGGTCGGCCGGTGGTGGTCGGCGCGGCGAGCCAGGCCGCGTCGTGGACGGGCAGTTCGATGGTGGTGATGCGCTTCATCCGCCGGTCGGCTTCCCCGCCGGGCAGCAGGACGACGTCGGTGACGCTGGCCGAGAGGTTGATGGCCGCCGAACCGCCGAGTTCGACCACCCGGGAGCGCGCCGCCACCGCGGCGGCGTGCACCCCGCCGAGCACCAGCACCCGGTGCCCGGCCAGCACGCCGCCGGCGCCACCTGCCGTACGCCCTGGCCTGCGCGGAGCCGGCACCGGGGCGGCCGGAGGAGGCGAAACGGGCGGGATGGAAGGAACGGGTGGGGCGGAGGAGACGGAGGGGGAGGTGGAGGTGGAGGGAGGGGCGGGGGCGGGGGCGGGGGGAACGGTCGCAGCACGGGCAGTCGCAGGTGGTGCGGATGCGAATGGCGTCGGCACCGGCGATGTCGCAGCACGGGCAGTCGCAGGTGGTGCGGACGCGAATGGCGTCGGCACCGGCGATGCGGACGCCGGTGGTCCGGACGCCGGCGATGCGGACGCCGGTGATACGGGCACAGGCGGCGTGGGGCGGGCGGACGGTGCGGGCAGTGGCGCGGCCGGCGGGATGAGCGGGTGCGCGGGCGCGTCAGTTCGGGTGCCTGCCGGTGTGTGTGCTGTCCCGGCCGGCGGCGCGGCCGGGGCCTCGTGTGCCACTCCGGCCTGCACGTCGGCCAGGAGCCGAACGAACGCGGCTTCGTCGATGACCGGCACGCCCTCGGCGACGGCCCGGCGCGCCTTCGTGGACTGCGCGGCGGTCTCGTTGCTGACCAGGGCGCTGGTGTGACGGCTGACTGAGCCCATCATGTTCAACCCGGCGGCGACACCCCGGGCAACCAACTCGGCCCTGGCATGCGCGGTGTCACCGGTGATCGCGATCTTCATGCCCTGCCGGAGCGGCCCACCGAGCGTCCACCGCCCCGGGTTGCGGTAGCCGCACGGCGTCTTGGGAGGTTGCGGCGTGAATTGCGCCTGAGCCCGTGGCGGGCACTTCACCAGCGGCAGCGGTAGGTCGAGCCGTGCCGCCTCGCGGAGTGAGGCGTGCAGGATGCCGGCCAGTACGCGCGTGTCGTCCAGCGCATCGTGGGCGTGCCGCTGCGGTACGCCGTAGTGCGCGGCGAGGCTGCCGAGCTTCATGTCGTCCGTCGGCGGGTCCACCTGCCGGTTGAGGGCCAGGGTGCACAGCCGCTGCGACACCGGCAGCCACATCCGGGCGCGGGCGAACTCATGGGCCAGGAAGTCATAGTCGAACTGGGCGTTGTGGGCGACCATGACCCGGTTCTGGAGCATCGCCCCGATCTGCCCGGCGACCTGCTCGAACGTCGGCGCGCCGCGCAGCCGCTCGGCGGTCAGCCCGTGCACCGCCACCGGGCCCGGATCGCACCCGGGGTCGAGCAGCGTGGAGTACTCGCCGGTCTGCCGGCCGTCGGGCCCCACCGTGATCACCGCGATGGACAGCACCCTGTCCCGCCGGGCCACCAGTCCCGAGGTTTCGACGTCGACCAGGGCCCAGTCGTGGGCGTAGTCGCCTACGGCGGGCACTTCGTTTGCGGTGGCGGCGAGACTCATGGCGCCAAGGATGATCCGATATACGGCTCTCCATCAAGCTGCATGACGCTATATCTCGCTTGTCCCGCTTTTCCGTTCAGGCGGCGGGTGGGTGGCTGGCGCGGGGTGGGTACGCGCGGGTGGGGGCATTGGGGGTACCGGCGTCGCCTGAGGTGGTTGCGGCTGGTCGGACCTACGGAGGGGCGCCGGGCTCGCGGAGCGGGCGGGCTGCGCCCGGGGCTTCGAGGTCGGGGCTTCGGAGTCGGGGCTTCGGAGTCGGGGCTTCGGAGTCGGGGCTTCGGAGTCGGCCGGCGCGCCGTTGCGCGACGCCTCGGGGCCGGCCGGCGGGTGGCGTGGAGCGCGCTGTGCCCGAAGGCCGCGCCCTGCATTGCGGCAGCCCATACGTAGAACAGCAACCCACACCGGAACAGCTCGCATCGCGGCAGCTCGTCATGGGAATGCCCGTATCTCGGCGGCCCCTAAAGACTTGAAGCCTGTCCCGTAAATGCTGGCAGGTAAATGCCGGCCGGCTTCGCCTCATCGCCCTACGAGGCTCGACCAGCGGTTGCCACTGGCAGCTCGGTTTCCGAGCAATTGCGCCTGCTCGCTCTTGAGCCGTGTGAACCTGTCGCGGGTGTACTCCCTGAGCTCCCGGCCGGGGAAGGGTATGAGCGACAGGTGCTGCTCGTAGTTGCCTTGTGCCCAGCGCGCCGCAGTGATCTCGTAGCCCGAGACATGGGCGCAAAGCTGAAGGAGGGCCTGAGGCATCTCTTCCTCGATGAGGAGGTCGGCCTTCGTGACCACCACGTCTCGCATCGCCTTGATATTGGGGATGAAGACGGTGGTGGCCCAGGTGCGCCACTCCGCAAGTTCCTGCTCGTTGGGCGGTGTGTCGTGGCGGAAGGGGTCGCGACCGTCGGGGCGGGCGTACTGCTCTGAAAAGGTGTCATAGGTTCGGCTGTTGGCTTCCATTAGAGCGAACAACGGACCGTAGAAGTCACTCAGTTGCTGGTTGACACGCGTGAGCCGGGCCTGTCTCTCCGCAAGACGCAGCCCGTTCAGATAGGTCGTTAGGTAGCCGACGAATGCCAGCCCGACGGTCACGATCACTGTAGTCATGACAGGCGATGCTATGGGTCTGATCACCAGCCGATGGCAAGGTTGCGCGTGCATGTGGGCGACGCGACTGGCAGCCGGGAACTCACCGTCGCGCTTGAGCTTGCGTGAGCTTGCAGCCACGGAGGATCTTCCAGTTCTTCATCCGGTGCATACGCCAGCAAGCTCACTGCGCTCAGTGGATATCACCTGCCAGGTGAGGGCAACGCGGACTGACCCATACGGTTACGAGACAGCCGTTGGCACGGCAGCCCCAAACGCAAGGGCCCAGAAATCGGCGGCCTCGGGGCTCGAAATCTCACGCCCCGCCGATACGAATTACCATGGACCAGTGAAAACGGTTCGAATAGCGCTCCCGCGGCACGCGCGGCGGTCCATGCTCACTGGGCTGGCGACGGTGACGGTCTTGCTCGGTTTGGGCGCGGTGTTCATATTGCCCCGCGCGTATGCGACCTCGGGAGAGAGTGGCGCCGTGGCGACCGTGGTGTTTGCCGGGATCTGGTTGCCGACGGCCTTTTATACGGTGAACCGCGCGTTCGGCATGACCCTGCTCACCCCCGAGGGCGTACGGTTTCGGACAGCGGTGAGTCGACGGTTGATCCCCTGGCACCGCATCACCCGTTTCGAGGCGCAGGAGCGCACCGGCCGGCACGCCGTGCGCTGGTGGGTCATCCGCGCGCACCGTACCCACGGCCGGCCGCTCGTACTGCCCGGTTCGCTGGCCCAGGGCGCCATGAACGAGGCGTTCCGGGCCGCGCTGGACACGCTTGAGCAGCACCTTGAGGCCGCAGCGGCCGGTGCCGGCCCCCGTCCCCCGGAGGACGGGTAGCCCCTGCGCGCCGCCTGCGCCCGCCCCACGCGCCGACCCGCCGCAGCGGGATGAGCCACCACCCGGGTTCCCATCGCACCCGGGCGCCGGAACCGGTCCCGCCCTGTCGCCGGGGGCTCACTCCCTACCGTTGTAGTGCCTGTTTCCGGCCAACAGCGTGCCCAGGAGGACGTAGAGGACGATGGCGACGAGGGGAATGCGGCCCGTTCCGTCGTCGATCTCGTCGAGGAAGTATCCAGAAAGCAGCGGCCAGACCAATCCGCAGACGAGTACGAGGAGATGGTTGCCCTTTTCTCCCGACAGGCGCATCAGTACCGCCAACAGAACGGGCATCAGAGTCCAAGCAATAACTACCGCGAGGAGGAATTCCACCGCCCCGCCGAGCACGACGTCCGGCTGCTCCTCCCCGGCCTCGTGCGATTTTTTGAGCCCGTAGGACAGCACGGCGTGACAGGCGATCGTGGAAATGACCGTCGCCAGGGCGCCCTTGATGTGACGTAAGTGATCCATGATGAATGCGTAGCCCCCGTACGAAATGGGCCCCACCGCGTTTCGGCGGGACCCACTGGTTCCCCGTGGTGGCGGCCCTCGCGGGCAGTGCCCGGCCTCGGCGCGGGCGGCGCCCCAGGGCGGCAGCGTACTTGCGGGCCCCGACTATTTCCGGGCGGAACGGCCACCGGGGCGCTGACGCGCTGGTGGGCCCCATGGATTTGCGCCATCAGGAACCGGTGTCGACCGGCACGACGCGGGACGCGAACCGCCAAAGGCCCCTGCCGCGCCGGGGCGCGGCAACAACACGGCCACGGCTGAAAGTTGCCGTGCACGACCCCATGTTTGTGAAGGTGATGTGAGAGTCTTCGCGGGGGCATCGCGTGGCGCGGGCCGCGCGTGCGCTCCGCCCCATGGCCCCGCGAACGCCCCGCACCGTCCGGGGCGGCCCCGAGGACGCTGCGTCCGCGCAGTTCAGCCCCCGTAGCTCAGTGGATAGAGCAGGTGCCTTCTAAGCACTTGGCCGCAGGTTCGAGTCCTGCCGGGGGCGCCACGCAGACGGGAAGCGTTGCCCCGTCGGTCCGGCCGGCTTTCATCGCTTCCGCCGCGATGCGGGCCGTCGCGTCAATCGTGTCGGCGGCGAGTACCACCCGGCAGCGAGCGCTGTTGGTGCGTTTGTCGAAGCGGATCTGGAGGCGAAACGCCTCGAACATGCGCCGCCGCACCGCGTCGGGGAGGCTCGCGATCTCGCACCGGCCAAGGGGCAGGGCGTCGATGAGGGCCGGGTCCTGCCGGACTGGTGCCTGTTGTCGGTGATCCGCGAGTTTGGCTTCCGTGTCTCGGATCTGATCGTCGATCTCAGCCACCCGTGCCTGTACTCCCTGTACGAAACGGCGGTCGGGGTTGTCGGCGAGTTCGAGGGCGGAGAACTGACGGTCGCGTCTCTTTCGGAGGTCCCGCAGGGCCTCATCGAGCGTCTTTTCTCGCTGTTCGTGGTCGTGTTGTTCGGCCGCCTGAGTCTCGGGAAGGGCTGTGGCCAGCATCGCCCGTCGCTCGGGGCCGAAGACTCGTGTGGCGAAGAACTGGTGTAGTGGTTCCACGAGGTGCGTTTCCTTGATCCACAGGCTCTTGGGGTGGCCCGGTTGGACGTAGCCCGGTTTGGGGGCGCAGGTGTAGAACGATTGTTCTCTGCGGGTCTTGCCGAACATGCGGCGTTCACAGATGGCGCAGAACAGAAATGAGCGCAGTGCGTAGGTGCGGGCATGTTGGTGGGTGCTGTTGGGGCCGGGAGCGCTGCGTGAGCGTTCGCGCTCTTGCGCGACCGTCTGGGCGCGGACGAAGGATTCCAGCGACGCGAGTGGGGGGTGCGTGGGGTGGGGCGACCACACCCAGTCCTCGATGGGGTTCACTGCTCCGCCGCGCGTCTTGCGCGCGCGGCGGTTCCAGACCATGTGGCCGGTGTGCTTCGGGTTGGTCAGCACGTCCCGCACGCTGGACTGGGTCCACTGTCCGACTCCACGTGTGGGGTCCGGAGGGACCGGTGGCGGATTGCTGGCCAGGTCTTCGTTGAGGCGAGCAGCGATCGTCCGATAGCTCGATCGCTCCACAAGACGCCACTGGAAGATCCGGCGGACTACGGGCGCGGTGAGCGGGTCGGGAAGGAGGCAGGTCTTGGTCTTGCCCTCACTGCGGCGGGCGGGAACAGGGTGAGGGATGCGATTCGCGATGTAGCCGTAGGGTGCTTTCCCGATGTTGTAGCCCTGCATCGTGTGCTCTTCGAACCCGCCCCACGACTTCTCCAGCATCTCCAGGACGTACCACTCTGTCACTCCTTGTTTGACTCGGCGGGTGAGCACTTGGGTGGCGTTCTTGGTCCGCGAACCGCCGAAATTGATGGGCTCGTCTGCGGCGAGCAAGGGCACACCCACCGTTTCGAGACGGTGCTCGATGAGTGTGCCGAAGTACGTGCGTCGGGCAACGCGTTCGATGGACTCGCAGATGACGGCATCGAAGTGTCGTTCGCCGTTCTCGGCCACGGCGAGGAGGTCCTGGATGCCTCCGTCGCGAGGTACGGGAATGTCGAAGCGCTCGTGCCCCTGCCCGTGGCCCCGCGTTGCCAAATCCTTACGGCCTGACTCGACGTCGTAGTAGAAGCCGACGATGACGACGCCCGGCGGCAGTGAGGACTGGCACGAACGTACTTGCCGAGGAAGCGAGATGGTGGGGTCCTGCTTGTCCTCCGTAGAGGTGCGTCCTAGGAAGACCAGCCGGGTCAGGTTGGCGGTTCTCCCGCTCGTTGTTCCTCTCTCGGCATGTCTTCTGTGGCGAGAGACGGCGGCGAGGAGCTGCGCGGGGTGGTCTTCCGGTTTCGCTGTTGCGTGATCCATGTCATGACCTCCACCATGACCTGACCTTGGAGCCTTCGGAGAGCGGCGGCTTCACCACCGGTGACGGTCTCGATCTCGACCACCACCTCAGGCGCCAGGATGTTTGGGTGCCGACGGGGACCGTAGCTCTGGCTGGAGGTAGAGGGGACGGCCCCGTTCGATGGAACTCCGGTCGCGCTGTTCTGACGGACCTGCCTGCTGGAGGCATGCTCGGCGGATGCCACGGCCGGCGCACCCGCGACCGGCTCAGTGTCGGGCACCACGGCTCCGTTGAGTGCAGGTTCGCGGGGCGAGCGCCGCGGCCGACGGTCGTGGGCGAGTGGTTTTGGCTGTGGCCGGCGCGTTGCGGCAGCGTCTCATCGGAGCGACCTGTGCGGCGAGTGGGTCGGGCCGGGTGAAGACGAGGACATCTTCGTGCTGGATGACCGCTAGCGGGATGCCTTGGCGACGAGCATCGCGTACGTACTTCATCTGGAAGAACGATGAGCGAGGGATCAGACGACCGTCGCGGATGCCGGCCAGGAGCGCGACACAGCGCTCGGTAGGCGTGAGTCCCGCCGCCCGGCCCGCAGCGATCACGGCTGACGGCAAGTCGATGAGTTCACCCCGCTCGCGCCACGGGCGGGTCGTGACGACCGCGGTTCCCCCAGGTCGCAGCACAACCCGGCAGTGGGTCAGGATCTCGGTGAAGGCGTGGAGGAGTCGGTCGGTGCTCACGTGGGCGAGGTTGGACGGATCGTGGCTGTAGCGGTGACACCGTTTGACGACTCCGCGTTCGCCCGTCTCCCGCGTAGAGCGCACGTGCCCGTGTACCGAGTTCCCGTATGGAGGCGAGGTGATGACGAGGCTCACCTTCCCGTGATGCTCGGGTGGGATGAGGCGGGTGAGATCGCGGGCGTCGCCGCAGCGCACGGAGCCGAAACCGGCACCGGACTCCCGCACGGCGGTGGTCGTGTTGAGACGGGCGAGGGCGGCCCACCGGGGCTCGTACTCGACTCCGAGCGCGTTGCGGCCCAGGCGGATGGCTTCCACCAGCGTGGTGCCGATGCCGCACATCGGGTCCAGGACCAGGTCGCCGGGACGGGAGTAGGCGCTGATGGCGTGGGCGGCGATCTTGGGGAGCATCTTGGCGGGGTGGGCGGATGAGCCGGGCGCGTAGCGATCTTTGCGCTGTGCCGCGGCGGAGGTGGGAGCGGTGTTCCACACCGAGAGGGAAGTGGGCACTGCGAGGTCTCCTTCGTCGCGGTTACGGGTGGCGAATCGCGGACAAGGCGACCAGGTCACAGTGGGCCAGGCCGAGGTGGGCGTCCGGTGGTAGCGAGGGCACGAGTTGGTCGCCGGCCAGGTGGGCGTAGACGACCACGATGTGCTGAAGGTAGTGAAAGCCCGCGGTGCGGGCGGTTGCGACGAGCGTGCCCAGAGGGTCCCTGAGGCGGTCGGCATCCCGGCGTTGGCGGGTGGCCAGCAGCATGAGTCCATCGCTGGGCAGGAGCCGATGGGCGCGATGGAAGAAGTCTGGCCATCCATCCTCTACCGAACCGAGCGTTTCCACGCCGCCGGTCGGCAGCGCCTCGGTGGAGGCCGGAAGCGCGTCGGGGTGCAGTTCGGCGAGGATAAGAGTCGGCGGCCTCGCCGGCTCGCCCCCGTCCGCCCCGGAGGGAAGCATCGTGGACGGGATGCGGGCGTCCATGCCTGCCTCCGCGTCCCGGATGGCGATCTTCAACAGCGGCGCGGGTGCGCTGGCGGGGCATCCGACGAACTCCGTACGGATCTTGTCCAGGGCCCAGGCCGGCAACACGGCGCCTGGGATGGGGGCGGCGTTGGGCTCGTCGGAGTCGGGGAACCAGAGCGTCGACGGCAGCGGGGGCGACGTGCGGGAGGTCGAAGTGGTGGAACGTGTCATGGGTTGCGCGGCGCGTGGCCAAGGTCGTGCTCGTGCTGACGTGAAGCTATAGAGAACCGGCGGCTCATCTGTGCCAAGGATGTGGCTTCGTTGCGCCAGTTGGTGGTCAGCTCTTGTCGCTGCACATTCGTTCGCCGCGCGCTGTCGAGCCTCACGTTTCCGCAGATCAGCTTGTTAGCGGGCCAGCGGCGAGCCAGTGGCGGGCCACCCGAAGCGAGGGTGGCGAGGATAGAGTCCGGCCCGCGCAACTCGGCCGTACGCAGGTCGAAAGGCACGGCCGTCGGGGGCCGCCCATTCGGCGTGGGGGAACGAGCGGATGAGCCAGCGGGCGATGGCGAGCCCCATTGCTGGAGGGACGCCAAGGGGCGGCCTTCAGGGTCTAGGAAGGTGGCCTCCGAGGTGGGGCCACCAGGTCTGAGGCCCCGGACGCGCACCCGGACGACAGCGGCCCCAGGCAGCAGGGATGCCAGTTGTACTGCCAGCCGCTTTGCCGGCACCGAAGCGTTCGCCGGCTTACGGCCCGGGCGCTGACAGCTAGGACTTCGCCCGGTCGATCACGTGGCTACTTCGTGGTCGCGTCTTTGATGTGAGCATGCGTGGCAGGTGATCTTTGGGTGCAGTGCTGAGACGGACGAGGCTTGTGCGTTCGGAAGTGTTGTGTCCGTGCGCTGCTGAATGATTACAAACGGGCTAAGAGCCCAGGGGGCGGCCAGGCAGGGCGCCATGATCGGAGCGTGGCTGCATTAGGTGAGCGCTGGTACCGGCGCAGGTGGAAGATCGTGCGTGTTGTGTGTGCGCTGTTCATCGTGGGGAGCGTGGCCTTCGCTGTATGGCACATGGGGCAAGGAGGTCAGGGCTCGCCTGCTGACACTGCGGCTCTTCTCGGCGTTCCGGTCGGTGTTGTCAGTCTGGTGATCGCCATCGAGGCATTGGGCAGGCCCTTCGACGGTGGTGACCCCGAGCTTGCGCGGACCTATGCCGCGATGCTGGCTCACGAGGTGAAGCGCATTGAGGAGCCGGTGCAGCGGCAGCTCTTGGGCGCTGATAACCGACGCATCAATCTCGCCTACGCCTTGCACCCCACGGCCGGGAGGGGAGCGGTAGCCCCGCCAGCAGGGCGCACCTTCGCTGAGGAGACCGCTACCCTGCCCGACATCTTGGAGTACTACCGCGCTACGCGGCCTCGTCGTCTGGTCATCACCGGCGCGGCAGGGGCGGGGAAGACCGTCCTCGCACTGGAACTCATGCTCGCTCTCATCGAGGGTCGTGCTGAAGACGACCCTGTTCCCGTGCGAGTGTCCCTCACGCAATGGCGGCCTGGTCAGTCCCTGACTGCGCTGCTCGTACAGCAGTTGGTCGAAGCGTGCAACATGTCCCGCGGCAAGGCGGTCGGGTTAGTCGAGCGTGGCATGGTCCTACCCATCCTGGATGGGTTGGATGAAATGGACCCGCTGCGGGAGGACGGCACTCCTGATCCTGAAGCGCCACGCGGTCGCGCTGTGCTAGAAGCCCTCAACGCCTATCAGGACGGCCGGGATGCTGGGCCCCTTGTGCTGACCTGCCGCACCAGCCACTACAACGCCTTTGGTCCCACATCGCGACTGATCGACGCCGCCCGTGTCGCGATTGCGCCCGTCGATACACGCCACGCCATCGAGTACCTGAACTCCCGAGCACGCGACGTCTCACGCTGGCAGCCTTTGGTCAACTACCTTCAAGAAAATCCCCAGAGCGCGCTCGCTGCCATTTTGTCCACGCCTTGGCGGTTGACTCTGGTCGCCACCGTCTACCACCGTGACGGCAGGCCGGCGGAACTCCTCGACCTCCCGACGGGGCGCCACCTCGACCAGTACCTTCTTGCTCGCTACATCCCTGCCGCTACAGCCAATTCCCCCAACCCTCGTCGGTATCAAGCCGAAGACATACACCGTTGGTTACACCGCCTCACCCGCCAGATGGATGGCGCAACCCTTGGGGCTCCGGCCACCGACATAGCGCTCCACCGCCTGTGGCCCCTGGCCGGAGTCTTTCGTGTCCGCGTCGCGGACGTTCTTCTCACTAGCCTGCTGGTTATCCCTACATTCTTTCTTCTTCTCGCGGCGGACGACCTAGCCTTCACCTTCATCGACCCAACCAGCGCAACGAGCTCTGGAAGCGATTTGAAATATGAGGAAGAGGGAGTTTCTTTCGCGTCTGAGGAGGATGGGGCGAGAGGGGACATTTTCCTTGAGTTTGGAAATGCCTATGGGAGTCGATGGTTCTACGTCTATGCTGTCGTCATTGGCCTTCTCGCCCATAGGTCAAAAGTTCAACCTCGCCGCTTTCAATTTCTTCGCCCTAACTTTTGGTCTCGCCTGCGGGGAGGATTCAAGGTCTGGTTCGTGGTGGGACTCCTTGCGGGGTTTTGTGTGATGTGGAGCATGGAATGGGGGCTATCGTCCCATTTCGATGATTCGAGTGCTGATGCTATGGATGGGGGTTTACTGTTTTCCGCAATAGGATCTGGAATCGCTATTGGAGTGGTTGTGGGAGGGGTTGGAGGGCTGCTCGCCGGACTAGGGGAGGGCTTCGCGCGAGGGTTTAAAGTCTGGTTCATCGCTTGTTTCGTGCTGGTGTTCTTGCTTTTTTCTCCTATTCCTTTCATGCATGGATGGCTGCTGCTTTCTATCCCACTTGCTGGAGCATTATTGAGTGGAATTTTGGGCGGTCTGGCGGGTGCGCTTTCGAGGGGACTTAAGGGTGATCCCGTCGCTACTTATAATCCTCGATCTGTAATTCGTGGAGATGCGATTCAGGGAATCTTGAGCTGCTTTGTGATAGCCCTGTATGCCGTAAGTGTTGTGGAGGTTTTCGGTGGGCTCGTCGATATAGGAAGGCTCTTTCCTTCGGGACATTCGGAAGGCCCGGGTGCTGATTTCTCTTTTTCGGCTGGCCCCTTAGTTGGCGCCGCGGTCGGGCTCGTAAACGGGTTCGCTGTCGCCGCGCGACGGTATGGACTATTTCTTCTTCTCTCGCACGGAAAGCTACCGTTTCGTCTTGCTCACTTCTTGGACTGGGCTGTTACTGCTGGTCTCTTGCGCTATAACGGCCCTGCCTATCAGTTCCGCCATCGCGAGCTTCAGCAGTGGCTCGCTCAGTATTCGGCCCCTGGGTGATGGCGAACGGCAAGTGTTCGTAATCCGAGCTGCGGACTTGCACACTTCGGTGTAAGCGCATGCGAAAGATGTCTCTCTTCTTGAGCCCATGGAACTATCTGGCCGACCGTGGTCAGCTTTCGGCTATTTTTCGAGCCGGGTAGCTAACGAGCTCGTGCACGGTAGGCGGTGAGGCGTCCAGGATGGCGGTGAGGCTCGGTGTTCACTTCTGTCGTGTCGACGTCAGGTCTCCGGTCTGCTGGTGAGCCAGCAGGCCGGCGACGGCCTGGACCGTGTCGCTCATATGCTCGCGGCGTCCGAGGTGGCGAGCCAGGGCTCGCCAGTTCTTCAGGTGGGCGATGCCGTGCTCGACCCGGATCCGGCGTGAGGAGTGTGCCTTGCGCTGTCGTTCGCGCATCTCCTCGTACCAGTCTGGGGCGTTCTTCTTGAACTTGCGGTGTGGCGGTGTCACCACCCGGCCGCCGGTATGGGTGCCCAGACCCTGGTAGCCGGCGTCGGCTAGGACCTCGACCGCAGGCCCCTCGGCCAGGAGCTTGACCAGCCCTAACTGGCGGGCGTGAGTGATGTCGGCGCAGCTCGCGGGCCATGCCGGGCCGCACCACAGCACGCGCCTCTCACTGTCCGTGACCACCGTGGACTTGACGGCGTTCTGCTTATTCTTGCCCGAGATGAACTTGTCGCAGTCTTTGCGTCCGGCGGCCGGCCGACGTACCCGGATCTCGGCGCCGTCAATGATGCCGGTTGGCCTGCTCGCGCCGAGGTGGTCGACGACGTCGGCCAGAGACCGTAGCCGCACGTCGGGGCTGACGGTGCAGCCTCGCTCAGCGATCAGGGGCCGTACCTCACTAAGGACGGGTGACGCGCAGGATCAAGCAGGTGGCCGGCCTCCTGCGCGAATGTGGCGCCTCCAGTTCGAAGGAGACGGCCCGACATCTCCTGGAGCACGCGGGAGTCAAGGGATGCTGACGTACGACCGGTACGAGGGCGGAGAAGCCGTAGCAGTCCTCGACGCCTTCATCGCCACGTACGAGGAGGTGTACGCGGAACCGCCGTATCGCGAAGAGCTGAGCGACGTCGCGATCTTCATCGAGCACTACCAAGTGCACTGCCAGCGCCCCGGCATGCGCCTGGTGCTCGCCCGCGATGACGAGGAGGTCGTCGGCTTCGCGTACGGCTACCTCCTGACCCCGGACACCCGCTGGTGGAAGAACCTGCTGGAGGTGGAACTGCCGGCCCCGTTCGCCCGGGAGACCGGCAACCGGACCTGGGTGATCATCGAGCTAGCCGTGCGAAAGGCATGGCGTCGCCGCGGCATCGCAGCCGGCCTACACACACGGCTGCTGGAGGGGCTCTGTGCGGAGCGGGTGACGCTCACGGTGCGGCCTGAGCCGGAAGCAGCCCCAGCCCGGTCCGCATACGCGGCATGGGGATATCGGAGGGTGGGAACGTCCCAGCCATGGGAGGGCGCCCCCTACTACGAGACCATGCTCCTGGAACTCGACACATTGCGAACGTGAGCGCTGACTTGGCCGTCACGCCGCGGTGGCAGACGACAGGGCTTCGTACCGGTGGAGCATGCGCTGAGAACTGACGGTGCCGATGAGCTCTCCGGCCTGGTCGAGCAGTTCCCGTGCCCTGTCGCCGTGTCCGCACTTGTGGACGGTGTCGGCCAGGTCGAGCACGGCGAGGAGGCGGTCGCGTGGGTAGTCGGACGAGGTCGTTTCGGCGCGCCGGCTCAGGAAGGGCACGGCCTTCGACGGTTGCTCGCAGGCGAGCCAGGCTCGGCCGGTGGCGGCGTCGACGGAGTTCTTCGTCAACCAGGTCGCCCACCACGGAGTGCGTTCGTCGGGCACATCGAGGTGGAGCAGTGCCTCGTCGCGGTACCGGAGGATCGCCTCCGGGTCACGTCGCCGGCCCGCGGCGTAGACACGCCGATCGGCGATCACCGCGGCGACGGCGGGAGGCAGCTCCGGCGCCCGCGCAGCGATGTCGAGCAGCGCGGCGGCGTCGTTGTGGTGGCCGAGCCATGCGGCCTGGTACGCGGCAGAGGCGACGAGGTTCGACGTCGCGTGGCGAGCGGTAAGTGACGTGTCGGCCTCACGAGCTAGCCGCATCCCTGTGTGGTAGACGCGCTGTGCCTGGGGGTGGCGGCCGGCGTCGAAGAGCATCCAGCCGACTTGTTCGCTGAGCTCGATATAGGAGGTCTGGAGCCGGTCGGCAAGAGGACCGCGGTCGCGCACCTGCGCGAGCACCCGGGAGGTGCTCTGCCAGATGCCGAGGCCCCAGGCGAGGTCACCGCTGGCGCTCCCGGTGGAATCGTCCATCTCCCGCAGGTCTCGAACAGCGCTCTCGATCGAGCCGACGAGCTTCTCGTTCAAGCGTGTGCCGTCCGACGACGTGGCGGCCTGTGCTGCCGGGCCGAGCAGGAGTGCGAGAGCCGGTGCGGTGGCTGCTGCTCCGGTGAGCACGAGTAGGTTCCGGCGGTCCATGATGTCTCCTTGGCTGATCTCGTGGAGCAGCCCCTGAAGGGGTGCGTCGCCGGGCGCGTCGAGGTGGCGATGGCGGTGACGAGGGCGCGGCGAGTCCCAGCCGACGTCGGACGCTGTGATGGGGCGCCCGGCCCTCGTCGTGAGGACGGCCAGGGCGTCCGACTGGTTGTCAGGCTGCGGATGGGAGGGGTTCTCGCGTAGCCAGGGATAGGCCGCCTTCAGGCTGAGGGGAAAGGAACCACGGCGAGTACGCCTCTCGTTGATGCGAGCGATGAGTTGCTCAGGCCGCATCCCCAGCTGCTGCAAGAGGGCAGCGAGCGCGGTGGCCGGCGGTGCGTCGAACGCTGCTGGCTCCATGGGCACTCCAAGTCCGGCGGGGTCCTGACCGGAAGGTACCACCGCCCCGGGCGCCCCTAGCAGATAGGACAAAAGGGACCTGGTGTACGTACACCAGGCGCCAAGTCTGGTGTTCTAAAACCGAGTTGGTGCGTGCACCGCGTACACCTCGGAGACCTCTCGCGATCACGGCTCGACCCGCGCTTGGCTGTTCACCCCGCGGAACTTCACGGAGGTGAGTGATGCGAGCAGTGATCTTCGGTGCTTCCGGGCTACTCGGCCGCAGCGTGCTGCGCGCGTTCGCCGACACGAACGTGACGGGCGCCGGCTTCCGTCGCAGCAACGGGCTCGTCAGGGTTGACGCCACATCGGCCAGTGACGTTGAGCGTCTGCTCGACCGGGACCGGCCGGACGTCGTCGTCAACTGCGTCGGCGAGCGCCGGCCGGCAGCCTGGGCGAGCACACCGGACCAGGCTCGGGGCCGAAACGTGGACGCGGCCCGGGTGATCACGGAGAGTGCTCGCCAGCGAAAGGCCCGACTCCTGCACATTTCCAGCGACTACGTGTTCGACGGGAAGTCGGCGCCCTACCGGCCCAACGACCGTCCAAGTCCCCTCAACGTCTACGGGCGCTGGAAGCTGCTGGCCGAGCAAGTGGTGTTGGCTGCGTGTCCGGACGCTGCGATTCTGCGGCTGCCCGTGCTCTACGGGCCGGCACAGTTCGCCGCCGAGACGAACCTGACCGACATCGCGCGTCAGGTGAGTTTGGGGGCGCGGTTGGAGCTGGATGACGTATGCGTTCGCTATCCGACGCACGTGGACGAGGCCGCCGAGGTGTGTCGCCGGCTTGCCGAGGCCCTCCTACACGGACAGTGCACGGCATCGGTCATCCACTGGAGCGCGGCACAGGGCTTCACCAAGTACCGGCTGGCCTTGGTGGTCGCACACAGGTTCGGCTTGTCCGACGAGCGTATTCGTGCGGGCGAGGCGGACGCGGCCCGAGGTGACCGGCCGCTCGACTGCCGGCTCGTCTGCCAGGGCCTGCCCGCCGCCTTCGGCTCGGTTCACCGTCGCCCGTTCCGTACGGAATTCCCGTCCGTGGTGGAGCCCTGGTTGCTTTCCCCCCGACCCGTTGAGAGCTGAGAGAGGGACGATGGCGTCTGCTGTGTACGGGGACTTCGCCCGCGCTTACTTGACCGAGGTGGCTGCCGCTGCCCGACGGATGTTCACTCGCGGCTCCGAAGCCGTCGAGCTGCTTCAAAGGGCCAGCGCTGGTGGCATGCAGATCCGCGCCTTCGGGAACGGCGGCTCCTCGGCGATCGTCCGCTCAGTCCTTCTCCAGCTCCCCTTCCACACCGGGCAGCCGATGAGCGACTCGATGATGAGTACGGCGACCATGGCCTACGGCGCCCACCGGCAGGACTACCGAACTCTCTTCGCGCAGTCATTGGCGCAGGACATCGACGAGGTGGGATTGGTCGTCACGGCCAGCGTCAGCGGCCGGTCGACCAACGTCGTCGAGGCTGTTCGGTTCTGCCAGGACAACCGTGTGCCGGTGCTGGCCCTGGTGGGCGGCGACGGGACGCAGATGGAACCGGTAGACGGCATGGTCTGGGCGACCGGGACGACCGACCAACAGGTCAGCGAGGACGCCATGCTTACCGCGCTGGCCCTGACGGCCACCGCGCTCGGGCCCCGGGCGGAGTCGCTGCCCACCAGCCAGGAGCGTCATCTACGTGCCCTGGCCTCGGTGGACACAGCCCTGTTGGCTGGCTTCCTTTACGAGACAACAGAAGCGGTCACCGAGGCGATCCGCAGCAGGCGTTGCACTTACGTGCTGTGCCCCGACGGCGGCCCACTCGCCTTGGCCGGTGAGCACTTCGCGCACAATCTGAGCTGGGACGCTCCACTCGGCGTCGAGGGCGTGCAGCCTCCGCTCATCATGCGCGACCCCTCGCTCGCCGACATGAGCGCGATGTTCAACGACCACCCTGACCCCGCATACGGCGTCCGCCACCAACTGAGCAGCGCCTCTCCCAAGGACGTGGTCTTCCTCCTCACCTACGACTCGGCCAACAGGACGACTCGGGAGGCCATCAGCGCCGCCGCGGCAGCAGGCACCCGACTGTTCCTTCTCCACCGAGACGGACCAGCCCAGTCCACCGACACGCAGTGCTCCTTCACACTGCCGAAGACCGACCATTTCGCGCAGGCAGCCCTGGCACAGTCCATCGCCCACCTGGTGTGCCGGACCACACGCGCCGCGCTGGCGAGAACCCCGTTCACCACCGCCGCTGTCATGTCGTCCCACGACCTCATGGCGCAGGACCTGGCACCGCTTCGCGAGCTTTCCGACATCCCGCAGACCCCGTGAACGAAAGGCCCCGACGTGCCCGTACGCGAGATTCACACCGAGATCACCCGCCCTACCCGGAGCGAGATCGCCGCTCTGTCCCGCCTCCCGGTCGCGTCGATCGTGGACGCGCTCGGTAAGACCGGCGCCCTCTCGTACTGCCTGAAGCTCCAGACCCCCGGCCTCGTCCTCTGCGGGAGCGCCGTCACAGCCCTGGGCCCGGACGTGACGGTCCGACGCGCGGCGATCGACCTCGCTCAACCCGGTGACATCGTCGTGGTCGCGGCTGGCGGCGGCAAGGAACGGTCCTGCTTCGGGGGCGTGACCGCAACGCACATGCAGAGCCGAGGCATCACCGGCGTCTTGGTCGACGGCATGGTCCGAGACGTCGCCGAGCTGCGCCGCATCGCGTTTCCGACGGTCGCCCGCGGCACCACCCCGCTCAACTACGACTACCCCGCGGACCGTCATGGCGGCGCGGTCAACGTCCCGGTGGTCATCGACGGCGTCCGCATCGCCCCCGGAGACGTTGTGGTGGGCGACGAGGACGGTGCCGTAGTGGTTCCCCGAGACCAGGTCACAACCGTGATCACCAGGACTCGGACCGCCATGACCGTCGAAGCCGAAAAGTGGTGGAGTCGCCGAGGACAGAGCTTGGGCGCCGTTCAGCAACTCACCGACTGCGGCTACAAGGTCATCTGAGAGGTCTCCCATGACGGAGCACGCTGAACTCGCAACCGCGTTCGAGCTATTCGCCGACCAGCAGGCCGCCGGCAAGTCCCCGCTGTACGAGACCCTGTGTCGCTCAGTCGCCCGCACTCCCGAACTGCTGGACCTCGCGGCCGACACGCGTCCGGGCCAGCCGGCCCCCAACATGCTGCTCGGAGCCATCCACCACATCATCCGCCGCGGTTCTCGGCACCCACTCGCCGGCTACTTCGCCGGCTACGAGGTGCTGTCCGAAACCTGCGCCGACGCCCTGCTCACCGACTTCTGCCGACACAACGCAGAGCAGATCCGACGGACCATCGCGACACGATCCGTCCAAACCAACGAGGTCAACCGCTGTGCCGTCCTCGTGCCTGCTTTCGCCGCACTCCAGCAGCAGCTCGACGACCGTCCCATCCAGGTTGTGGACGTGGGTGCCAGCGCCGGATTGAACCTGCTCTGGGACCGCTACACCTACGTCTACGGCGGACACCGCCTCACCTTGCCCAACAGCGATCCAGACACGGTCATCACCTGCGAGATCAAGAGCGGAAGGCCGCTCCTGTCCCTGAACGTCGCACAGTTCCTCCGGCCGGTCGGGATCGAGATCAGCCCGGTTGACGTCACCGACCCCGACGCAACCGAGTGGCTGGTCAGCCTCACCTGGCCCGAGCAGAAAACGCGGATGCGAACCCTGAACAACGCCCTGGCCCTGGCGGCGCGAACTCCGCCGACGATCCTGGCTGGCAGAGCGGAAGATCGCCTCGCCGAGGTCGTCGCCCAGACCGCGCCCGGCCACCATCTGTACCTCGTCTTCTCCTGGTCGATCTACCAGATCTTTGGCTCACCGGGCGGCCGGGAACGTCTAGCCGAAACCCTCGCCGAGCTGAGCCAGCAGCGTCCGCTCCACGAGATCTCGATCGGCCACTTCGGCCACAACACCCCCCGCGTGGTCACGGCCGCATACGACAAGGGCACGAGCGTCCGTTCGAACACCGTGGCCTACTGCGACGTCTACGGCACCTGGCTCCACTGGCTGACCAACCCAGCCGAGCAACCGAATACCTGACGGAGGCGGAGAACCCATGACGCACGCGATCAGCAGGGCGGTCGTGGCCGCCGGTGGCAAGGGCACCAAGATGGCACCCATCACCCGCGTCGTCCCCAAAGAGATGTTGCCCGTCGCACGAGTACCGATCCTGGAGCACCTCGTCCACGAACTGCGTGCGTGCGAGATCTCCGACGTCCTCTTCGTGATCGCCTCCCACAAGAGCCAGGTCCCTGCCTACTTCGGCAGTGGCGGGGCGTACGGGATGGACTTCTCCTACCGGGTCCAGGACGGCGGTGCCGGGCCCGGAGCACCCGTCCTCGACGCCGAGACATGGGCACAGGGACAGCCGTTCGTCCTCGCCTTCGGCGACAACCTGATCCGCCCAGCCACCGGCGGGTGGGCGCCGTTGCGCCGCCTCACCCACGGCGAGGCGGCACACTGTGCCGTCCTGACCCGTGTGTTCCCGGCGGATGAGGTCCCCCCACACGAGACCATCCTGGGCGCGGCGGACCCACCCCGGACGGTGCCCAGCCCGTACGACGTCGGCTTCGGTAGTACTGGCCTGGACCACACCGGTGCCCGCTGGGTGCACGCCTGTGCCGCCCGCTGGATGCTCACACCTTTCATCTACGAAGCTCTACGCGCATGCGCACCGCGGCCGAACGGCGAGCTCTACCTCATCGACGCGGTGCGTCGCTGGATCGCCGCGGGCAACGAGCTCAGGGCAGTGCCTCTCCTGCCGACCGAGCTCCGGTTCAACTGCGACAACTGGGAGACCTACGCCGATGCCGTCGCCACTCTCCGGACCTGAACTAGCCACGACGCGTCACCGCGTGGATCTCGGTGACGCCCCCGCCCTCTTCGCAGACAGCATCACCATTGCCCTGCGCAGCCCGTTCCAACGGCCCGGCACCCGGGTCACCGTGACCCTGCCCGAGCAACCCGTGCGCAGGATCGTGCTCGTCCTGCCCGTGGAGAGGGGCGAAGGGCGGAAGTACGGCTCCAGTCTCGAACAGATCGGACGGCTTCCCGGGGACCTGCGCGAGGAGACCGTCTTCGCCGCGCCGACCTTCAGCGATTCGCCCTGGCTCGTCAACCACGCCACTCGCGCCGACCGCCGGCAGGAGGACCATCTCGTGCACGTCGTCGTGCCGACCGTCCTCGCCCTCCTCTGCGGGCAGCCTCGCCTACCGGTGCACCTTCATCTGCTGGGGTTCAGCAAGGGAGGCTTCGCAGCCCTGAACCTGCTGTCACGACACCCGCGCCTCTTCACCGCCGCCAGCGTCTGGGACACCTCTCTGCTCAGCGACCGGCCACCGCACCCGCAGCTCGTGGAAGCTGCCGGCAGCACCCAGCAACTCGATGAGTACGACGTACGGCACAACCTGCGCCGCCACGCCGCAGCCCTGCGCGGAACCCACCGCATCGCGCTCGGCGGTATCGGCACGCTGGCAGCCGACTGGACCGCCGGCCACCAACTCCTCAACGCACTCCGCATCCCCCACCGCGCCTACCAGAACGCCCCGGCCCAGCACCGTTGGGACACCGCGTGGCTCACTCCAGCCATGCAACACCTGCTCGACCTCGAAGCCAGACTGCACTGAAGCCCCCGCGGGGGCGAGGCCCGGACTCAGTCCTTCAACAGCTTGTCGCGTACCGGAATCCAGTCCAGTGCGGACTGGATTCCGTCCTCCAGGCTTAATTTCGGCGTCCACCCCAACAGACTCTGAGCGCGGTCGCTCGTGGTGTACCCGCCGGCTACGTCGCCGGGTCGAGGATCGGTGTCGATCGTTGCCAGGGGGGGTGCTCACGACGTTGTTGAACGCCGCGCACAGCTCACGAACGGTGGTACCGGCACCGGTGCCCAGGTTGATCGCGATCGATGGCTTCGACGCGGTGAGAATGGAGTCGAACTGCTCGATCGCCGCGATGTGGGCTGCGGCGAGATCCCAGACGTGCACGTAGTCGCGGATGCCCGTTCCATCGCGGGTCGGGTAGTTCACGCCGGTTACCGGGAACGCCGTGCCCTCCTGGTGGGCCTGAATGAGCTTGCCCAGCGCATGGCTGGGGCGCTTGAGCTGGAGACCGGTCCGCAGCAGGGGATCGGAGCCAACCGGGTTGAAGTACCGCAGCGAGAGCACCCGCATCTTCCCGGCCGCGGCAATGTCGGCGAACATCTCCTCGCACACGGCCTTGGTCCGCGCGTAGGGACTCTGCGGCGCCAGCGGCGAGTCCTCGGTGACGGGAGAGCCGTCCTCGGCCTGGTAGATAGAGGCCGAGCTGCTGAAGATGAGGCGATCGCAGCCGTTGCGATGGAGGTGGCGAACGAAGTCCAGGCTCTTCCCCACGTTCGCCTCGTAGTAGCCGATCGGGTCAGCCACGGATTCCGGTACCACGATCAGCGCCGCGCAGTGCACCACAGCAGTGATGTCCGGGTGTTCCGAGAACACCTTGTCGACCACGGCGCCATCCGAGATGTCGCCCTCGTAGAAGATCCGGCCGTCGGTGAACTCCCTGCGGCCCGTGACGAGGCTGTCGAGGATCACCGGGGTGATTTCCGCGTCCAGACACGCCGATGCGACGGTGCTTCCGATGTAACCGGCTCCACCGGCGACGGGAACAGTCACGGCTTATCCCCTCTGGGCCCCTTTGTGGCCACGGTTGACGGTTGACAGCAAAGCTAGCGGAGCGCCGTGAAGAGGTTGTCGATATCGGCCAAGTGGCTGTTTCGAACGCTTTGTATCAAGGCCGTCGGGTGAGCCGATGTTGTATCCCAGGGCGTGTGCAGCGGCCGGGTGACAGGCTTCACGGTCAGTGGACAGCGCGGCGGGGAATGGGGTCACGGCGGCGCGTGTCCACGGTGGTCCGGCTGGCGCGCTGAGTGGGGGCCCACGGCGCCAATGGGGTGGTGTTGCTCGTAGGGACGAGGAGCTACTGGCTGGCCATGGGGCGGAAGGGCCCGAGAGTCGTTGCCGGGCTGGTGACCGGCATAACCAGCGTCTGCCTCGCAGCACAACGGCCAGGCGCCAGGTGCGTGGTGGCAGGCTCGGGGGCTGACTCCGACTCGGCGAGCTCGTCCCACCGTGTTGCGTCCCTGTGACCGGACCGGAAGGCAGTTGCCCGGACACCTGAGCGGTCCGTCCGGCAACATGGAGGGATGGTGCGAAGGACGCGTGTCGAGATGGGGGCTGTCGCTGCGGTGTGCAGCATGGCCCCGGCAGATTTGGTGGCCTTGGCGGTGAACTTGCCTACGGGAGGGCAGGCCGTGGGTACTGCTGGGCTCGACGGCCTGGTCGTGTCCGTGCGCGCCGTGCGCTTTTGTCCCGCTACGCCGCCGGAGGCGCGATCGGTGACGGCCAGCGGCGGAATCGGCCGGGTGGTCGCTGGCAACCATAACCACCTCTACTCGCAGAGCCCCTCTCCTATTGCGCCAGCGGGCGGCGGGGCAGGTACGGTCTCGGTTGCCGGGGCGCCCGCCATCCCCATTGTTGTAGGGCGCTTGGTGGTTGCGGAGAGGGAGTTCGGCGAGGCCGTCACCAGGGACGGTAGCCGCACATGACGCCCCCGTTCGCCTGGCGCCGGAAGATTAGGGCACGTCCAGCGGGACCCGATCCGGCAACCGGAAACAGCGAGCAGTTGGCCGGCGACTCTGGCGTCCGTGCCGATTCCACGGCCTCATCGGCACGGACGCATCACCCGGGTAACACTCTGGGAGCGACTGGAGAGCGGGCCGTTGCCGTCGGCAGTGACTCCGACATTGTGGTCACTGGCGACCACAACCACATGTCTCAGACTATCCAGCATGAACCGGTGCACAACGCCGTCATCGGAGGTCGGCTGGACGCGGTGGTTCAAGCCAGGGACATCGGGGTGGTGAACTTCAGCTCGGGCGCAAAGGTGCCCGACTGGCTGGTGGATTCCGGCCGGTGGCTCTTGGGATGCGTTGGCCGCGGGCGTGCACCGGGCTCGCCTTGATGACGACAGCAACGCTGTGCCTCCCTACATTCCCCGCGACCAGGACCGTGTGCTGCGTGAGCGACTTGCTGCCACAAGCCAGGGCGGGGGGATGGTGTTGGTGGTGGGGGATTCCACCGCGGGCAAGACGCGTGCCGCCTTCGAGGCTCTGCGCGCCACCCTGCCCGGGCATCGTGTTCTTGCCCCCGCGGTCGGCGTTGAGCTTCCGGGAGTGGTGGAGGCCATTGATGGCAGCGGCCTGGAGTGTGTGGTGTGGCTGGATGACATGGAGAAGTACCTCGGTCCTGGGGGCCTGGAGCCGGGGCTGCTGGCGGAGCTGGCGCGGCTGAGGGTGCCGGTGGTGGGCACGATGCGGGCTCGGGAGTGGGTGGCGTTCACCCGGCCCGCCGCTGACCGAGCTGCCCGCGATGGCGACCACGCTGGGTACTTGGCTGCCGACCTCGGCGCGAGGGTACTGAACCAGGTGGAACCGGTCGAACTGGACCGGATCTGGAGTGAGGCCGAACTGGTACGTGCCCGGGAGTGCGACGACGTGCGGATCGTGGACGCCACCACCCACCACGGCCCTTACGGCATTGCCGAGTACCTAGCCGCCGGCCCCGCCCTTCTAGCTGAGTGGCGCCGCGCCTGGCGGCCAGGCGGTCACCCTCGCGGCGCGGCGTTGGTCGCCGCCGCCGTCGACCTGGCCCGCACTGGTTTACCGGCCCCGTACGCTACCGACATCTTGGTCGGGCTTCACGGTCACTACCTGAAGGCGAAGGGCGGAGCCCGACTGCGACCCGAACCCGCGGACAGCGCGCTGGAGTGGGCAGCGCAGATCCGCTACGGCGCCACAAGCCTCCTCATCCCCGCTGCAGACCCCCACGACACCAGCGTTGAAGGCCACGACGGCTCGCCCCAGGTAGGAGCGTGGGAAGCGTTCGACTACCTCGTCGACCACACCTCCGATCCCATACCCGACGCTGCCTGGCAGGCCGCACTCGCCCACGCCGCCGCCACCCTCACCCGCGAC
This sequence comes from Streptomyces sp. HSW2009, assembly GCF_040240285.1. Classification (NCBI taxonomy): domain Bacteria; kingdom Bacillati; phylum Actinomycetota; class Actinomycetes; order Kitasatosporales; family Streptomycetaceae; genus Streptomyces; species Streptomyces sp. HSW2009. The sequence goes on from NZ_JBEHZD010000014.1 coordinate 28,036, forward strand.
GGGTTCAACATCGGTCTGCGCGCTTACCAACATGGAGCCATGCGCTTCGCTGAGGTGGCCTGGCGCGCCGCAATAGGTGCCGGAGATGCCGATGCCGCCAATAACTACGGTGTCATGTTGAGCGAGGCCGGGCGTATCGAGGACGCGGAATTCATCTACCGTCTTGCGGCCGATGTCGGACACCACGAAGCCGCCTTCAACCTCGGTCAACTGCTGAGCGAAGCCGGGCGTATCGAGGAGGCAGAAACCGTCTTCCGCGCTGCGGCGGATGCCGGGTACCCCGCCGCTGCCAACAGTCTCGGTGTCCTGCTGGCCGATGCCGGGCGCACCGAGGAAGCAGAAGCCGCCTGGTGTGCGGCAGCCGAAGACGGGTACCCCGGCGCCGCTTACAACCTCGGCATCCTGCGAGAAAACGCCGGACGTATTGAAGATGCAGAACACTTCTACCGCGCTGCGGCCGATGCCGAACACCCCAACGCCGCTTACCTCCTCGGCGCCTTGCTGAGGCGGGCTGGGCGAATTGGGGAAGCAGAAGCCGTCTGGCGCGCCGCGACGGCTGCCGGAGAGCCCGACGCCGCCAACAGCCTCGGTGCCCTGCTGAAACAGGCGGGGCGTGTCGAGGAAGCAGAAGCCGTCTGGCGTGCTGCGGCCGATGCCGGGCACCTCAACGCTACCTACAACCTCGCGATGCTGCTGCTAGGGACAGGGCGGGCGGAGGAGGCTGTGCTGAGGTTCTGGAGAGCGGTGAGGCCGGGCATTCGGATGCAACAAGGGTGTTGCAGTTACTGGAAGAGTACGCCGAGAGCCCGCCGCGGACTTGATGCCCTCGCCGGGGCGGAACAGCACGACCGGGGACTGCCACGGCGTGTCCGTACCGCGTGCCGCTAAGGTGTTTGAATCCGGCCTACCTGTGCCATGCCTCAGACGCGCACGGTGGTTTCGACGGCGATCCGTGCCCCCGCATACCACCGTGCTGAACCATTTCCGTTTGCCTGGCGCCCTGCCGGGGCGCACGTTTATACAGGTCAGAGGCGATTTTAAGCCCTTCGCAAGATCACTTGCGGAGGGCTTCTTCGTTTCTCAGGAGCGAACTTTGCCCAGGTTCTCACCCTCGCCTTTTGGCTCCCCGTCCCACATACGTCCCCCAGTTCGGGAGACAACCGACGGGCTATCTCCAGCCGCGACAGAGTAATACCTGGTCAGAGCCATTCTGACGGCCCATCGGGAACTCCCAGAGCGGGCGCCAAAGCGGCGCCTGCTCTGTTCGCGGCTGCTGGCTCAATCTGCTCCACGTATGTCGTCGCAAGGCCGCACGCATAGATTGGATCTTGGTGTCGGCCATCCAGCGTGGCGCAGCCGCCGGACCCTGCAGGTCGCGGAGCCAGTGGCTGTGCATCGATCGCTGAGTGGGAGAACCGCTTCGTCCCACACCCAGCCCCCTCCGCAGAGGAGCCTCACCCCTCGTCGTCTCCCTCTTCGGGCTCCGTGGTCAGCTCGGCAGCGTCCACGAGATCCGGGTCCGAATCGTTGTCCGTCGCGCTCCCCTGGTCCTGTTCCACAGTGGAATCCGCCACCGCTCCCGCTGAACTCCCGTCACCCTCCACAATCATCGGGAGGACGTATGCCTGGGCCAGTCCCGCCAAATGCAGCGGGAGCGGCAGGGACAGGGCCGCCGCATAGTCCGGTGCCTGGCGCAGTTGGTGTACGGCGAGGGCCAGAGCCTCGGCCTCGTCCGGCTTTCCCAGGGCAGGGGCGCCAGCGTCGTCGTTCGCGTGACAGCCGAGCACCGCGATTTCGAGCAAGGTCGGGTTCCAGGCGCTGGTGCCCGCCTGCGAGGTGAGGTTGCCCGCGGCGTTGACCCTGGTGGCCAGGCGGTCGAGGGCAGGCGACACGGCATGGGTACCGGGACGCTCCGTGGTGCTGTAGAAGATCCGGTCGCCTGGTGAGACACCGCCCTGCGATGGGAAGGCCTGGACCCAGAAGCCGGCCGGCTGGCCGTGCGGCTTACCGGGTTCCGCCAGGCCCCACCACTGTGCGGTCTCCCGCCCGCCGCACCCTCGGACGCGCACAAGGCGGAGTTCATCGTCGAGCCGGCCCGCGGGGGCGTGGCCCGTCCGGATCAGATCCCGCTCGATCCGACCATCCTGCAACCATGGCCAGTGCAGCCTGCTGTTCTGTGCGTGAGTGATCAGCGCGGTGGGCTGACCGCGGAGCGAGTGCAGCACGCGCTGGAGGAATGCCGCTGTCTCCTTGCGCTGCTGGGCGAGGTTGGTGCGCCACTGCTTGCCGGTCACACGGGGAGCACTCGATTGCGGGCCGTCGCCTTGCGGGTTGGGCTCCGCACATGCCTCGGGATCGATCTCGGCCTGTTTCACCAGGCCGAGGAGGAAGCGCGGATACGGCACCCACTCTCCCGCGGCGTCGTCCCAGCCACGTACGGCAGCCTGCCCCGTCGCGTGCGGCAGCGGGGTGGCCAGGACGGCCACGGGCAGGTGTTTGGGCAGCCGGGTCGGACCGTCCTTGCGGCGCTTCACCATCCAGACAGCGGCGTATTGAAGCCCCTCGGGCAGGTCGTCGCCGAGGGTGTGCTGTGGCAGTACGCGGACGCCAAGCTGACGCAGCCCGTCTAGCCAGGAGCTGTGGGTGCGATGCCCGATGCTGTCCGCGTTGTCGATCTGCCGGTCAGTGGAGGGGGTCACGACGAACTGGGTCAGTACGCCCGCGTCGGCGCACCCCAGCCGAACGGCGAATTTGGGGTCCGTCGTCGACGGGCGGAAGGTGCTGCGGTGGGCGATCTCCACCAGGGCAAGTTCAGGGCGGCCGGGGTCCGCGCCGTCCGCGCGCAGCCATGAGTCCAGGGCTTTGCGGCGCTCGACAATGGCCGTCGAGATGGCCGCTCCCTTGCCTTTGACGGCCGGGTCAGGCACCAGCCGGTCTCCGAGTCCGTCGGCCAGGGGCAGGCACCGCAACCGCAGGGTGAGTTCCTCCGTCTGCCATGCGAGGACGACCGGTGCCCCGGGCCGGGCTTCGTCGAAGTCCCGGTCCGTGATCGCGGCTGCGGAGGCGCCGCCATCACCATCAAGACCCAGGGCGTGTGCGAACTGGGCCACTGCTTCCTTGCGTACCTCTGGTGACTGCCACAGCAACCGGATCTCTACCAACGGTTGACCACTGTGGTGCGGGGTCGGGCCGGCCATCCGCGCCTGCGCCGCGAGGTTCGCCCTGCGCGCCTGGGTCTCGCGGAGCAGCTCGGTCTTCTTGCCCTCGTCGGTCCTCGGTTTGGGCCGCCGGTTCCCCGGTGCGCCGATGCCCTTGCCGCGCCCCCGCTTCAGATCAGGTACCCGCACCACGGACTCCGGAAAGGCCTGTTCGGCCCATTCGGTCAGCTGGGCACGCTGGTTGGGCATGAAGCCGGTGCCGATCTCGTGCTTTCCCATCCGGGTGCTGTGCACCACTGCGGCGCGGACCCCTCCACCCTCGCCGATCCAGGAGCCCGGTTCGACGAGGAGTTGTTCAGGGTCGGGAAAATTGCCGGCGAGGCTGAGTCCGCGCAGGATGCCGGCCGTGTCGTTCTCGGACCAGACGAAGGTGTCCGCTACCCGGTCCCGGCGCAGTCGGGCGAGTGCGTAGCGCTCGGTGGCCGGTGCTCCGGGAAGCCAGGGGATAGTGGGCCTCAAGTAGACCGTGGTGGCTTCCCGATAGGAGAGGTTGAGGCGTTTGGTGGTGGCCCGCGGATGCGTCGCCCATCGCCGTACGCCCCAGTGCAGGTGCAGACGCGGCCTGGCATCGAACGGCGCGGTGTGCAGGGAGATGTTGAGTACGACGGAGAACCACCATTCCTTGCGCTTGACCGTCCGGCACAGCGGCTGCGACATGAGTTCGGCCCCCTGGTCGCGAGGCCCGCGCGGTACAGCCCGAAAGCGCAGCTCTCCTCCTTCGAAGCGGTAGGGATCGAGGGACAGGATGCGGCGGGCCAACGCGTCGGTGGCGAGCTGGAACTGCCGGGGAGCGGGGGCGGCGGTCCCGCCGGGGGTGACGGCGCCGGTGAGAAGTTCGACGCCGGTGACCGGCTGCCACTCGGGCATGTTCCGCTTGAGGTCGGCGCTACTCGCGAGCAGCAGCGAGCGGAACGCGGGGGCCTGCCCCGCGCCCTTTGGGCCGAGTGTGCGCAGCCACGCGTCCAGGAGCTGCCGCAAGGAGCGATCCGGGAGGGGATCGGTCGCCGAGGCCGGGACGTACATCCAGAAGTCCTCGGCGGCCGGGGGGCTCTGCTTCGGCCCCGGCTCGACAGGGAACCGGGGGCGGGGGCGCACGATCACGTCGGGAGCGAGGGTCTGCAGGACGCCGTCGAGCCGGCGCGTGGGCAGGGTCCGCTGCCTCTTCTCCTCGTCGCGCCCGTGGTTGTGCAGTTCGAGGAGGTCCGCGTGCCAGTGTTCGGGAAAGGCGAGGGCGCGGTAGTCCTCGGTCCAGGGCTCGCTGTCCTCGGCGAGGTGGTAGGCGGATCGGCGAATGTGCTGGTACATGTCCGTTCTCCCTGCGATGTCGTACGTGGTCGGTGGAGCGCCGTGTCTTCGACAGCAGCCTTGGCAACGGCGGCGTCCCGGTGTGTCAGTCGGTGCCGCGCGGCGCGGGCGGAGCGTCCACGTCGCACAGCGCCTCGTACAGCGGGCGGTAGAGCAGCTTGACGAGTTCGGTGTCGGCAGGGTCGGGCCTGTCGGCGGTGTTCTCGGTATCGCTGAAGTACGGGGCGAGGACGTCTCGGAGGCGTACCAGCAGTCCCGGGTCGCTGGTACGCGAGCGCCTGCCCCTGCCTGCGACGGGTGCCTGTGCCGCGGCCAGTCGCGGCGCGAAGGCGGCGTCGACGAACACGACGCGGGCCGGTACACCACCGCGGACGAGGCGGCCGATGACCTGCCAGATGGTGACGAGCTGATCCCAGACGAAGGACTCCTTCTCGTCGTCGGAGAGCGAGGAGTAGATGTAGGGACGGGACAGCACGTGCCGCCAGACCCGGCGGGCGACGGTGCGGAAGGTGCCGCCTGCCGCGTCGAGACCGTCGGCTTCCGCCACCAGATCACCGAATGTCGCCCCGTCGCTGTTCAGTTGACCTCGTACGAACCGGCTCGCCCAGTCGTTGATGGCGAACACGGCCAGGGACAGGTCATCGGGGCGAGGGTGGGGACGGACCAGGAAGAACACCGTTCCGAACGCCGCCACCCTTTCCTCACCGGGACGCTGTGGGGTGGTGAGGATGTTGTGCCCACGCTCTACGGCGAGCAGGGGAGCGACGAGCAGTTCGGCGTCCGGGTCCTCGGCGAAGGAGGCGAGGTCTCCGCGCCGCACCGCTCCTGTGCTCCGTGTCCGACTCCCGCCCGCCGCGGTGCCGTCGACCGCGGCTTCGAGTTCCGCGTCGTCGGCAGCCAGGACGCGTACCCGGCCGCGCCAGCGCGGGATCTCGTCCAGGGCCGTGGCAGCCACCCCAGCCTCTGCGTAGCTGCCCACCAGAAGCAGGGCGCGCTTGCGGCGCTGGTCGGGGATCTGGGCGAGTTCGCTCTGCAGCGGAGAGGTGGTTCCGTCCCTGCGGGGACGGGCCAGACGGTCGATCATCAGGCGAAGGGCGCCTTCGCGATTGTCAGGGTCCTGCCCGGAGAGAAGGATCGGCTGACCGGCCGCGTCGTAGAGGAACTCCGTGCGGAACACGGTGTCCCGGATGGACCGCAGCGCCTTGCTCTGCGGTTTCAGGACCGCTCGGACGGGAGCAAGGACATGGGCGCGAGTGGACGTGCCGGCCCAGCTGGTGCCGGACATCAGCAGCACGTGTGGACCGGCCTCTCCCGAGGCGGGATCAGCGCCGAGCTGGGGGAGGCCGAGGAGCAGTTCGCGGCCCACGCCCGCGCAGCGGAAGAAGCGCAGGGTTCCGGTGCGGCGACCGTCTTTGTCGCGGGCGGCCGCCCGTTCGTCGATGAGGTACTGGAAGCCGAGGACGTTGCCCATGGGCGCCTCGGGCAGGAGCGGCGCGTAGTCGAGGGGCGGCCGGCGGGTCAGTTCGTGGCTCGCCGCGTCGAGCCGCAGCGCCGCCTCCACCTGGGGCCACAGGAAGGTCACTCGGTCCAGGCGCTGGTGCAGCGCGGCGAGCACCAGAGTAAATTCCAGCCGCCGTGCGTTCAGTTCGCGCCATTCCTCGGTCAGCGGCACCTCCTCGCGCGCCGGTTTCCTGCCCTGACGGACGGTGAACGGCGGCCGCTGCTGGGGCCCCGGCGCTCCGACGAGGAAGGAGTCGAGGAGCGTGCGGACTCGGCCGCGTGTCCGTTTCTCGTCGAGGGTGTGCAGGACGTCGTGGGCGAGGGCGGTGAGTTCGTCGGCGGGCGTCAGGTAGGGGCCCCGCCCGCCGAGCGGATCGTCTCGGAACGTGTCGAAGAATCCGGTGATCTCACTGCGGCGGTGCGCCCAGGGCGCCTCCGGCTCAGGGAGAACCGCCTCTCCCAAGTCCTCCCTTGCTCCGTCGTCCTCGTCCTCGTACAGCGCGGTCTCGTCCTCGACGTCGGCCCCCTCTGTGCCGTCCGGACGCCGGTCGGCACGGCCGGACGTCAGCGGGTACCAGGCGTTCAGTAGCTTCTCCTGAAGGGTCCATGCACTGAAGTAGTCGATCTGTGCCCAGCTCCGCAGCCCTTCGTCGTCGATGAGCATGGCGTACAGCCGGTCCGCCGCTGTGCCGACGATGTCCAGGGCGGCGGACCACCGCTCCACGTCCTGGTCGGAGAGCGGCAGTCTTCCCTGCCGGGCGAGTTCGGCGATCTCATGGGTCTGCAACTGGTCGAGCCAGGATTCGGAGACGCCGGTGGTGACGAGGGTGGCAG
>NZ_JBEHZD010000140.1:0-15126 GCF_040240285.1 Streptomyces sp. HSW2009
GGGGGGGGGGGGGCGGGGCCCCCGCCCCCGCCGGGGGCCCACCGGGGGGGGGGGGGGGGGGGGGGGGGGGGCGGGGGGGCCGGGGGGGCCGCGGGGGGCGCCGCCCCCGGGCGCGCCGGCCGCGCCGGTCGGCCCCGTGGCGCCGGCAGCGGGCCCGGCGGCCGATGTGGTGCTGCGCTCGGCGCCGTGGCCCGGCTCGCCTGACGTGTGTGTGGCCTCGCGCGGCTCTTCGGGCCCGGCGTGGCCCTTGTCCTTGCGTCGTGCGTCGAGCCGTTCGGCGAGCCGGGTCAAGCCGGCGCCGAGACCGCCGACCAACCGTGGCAATTTGGACATCTGTCTTTCCCTACCCCCACTCCCCCAAGGCCGTCCGGGAAGACGTTACACACACGAAGCCCCCGACCGGTCGCGGTCGGGGGCTTCGTGACGTCGCGTGGCCCCGCCGGGACCGACGTTTCTAGTACCAGTGGTTGGTCTGCCAGAACGACCAGGCGCCACAGGGGCTCTGGTACTTCTCGTTCATGTAGTTCAGACCCCACTTGATCTGCGTGGCCGGGTTGGTCTGCCAGTCGGCGCCCGCGGAGGACATCTTGCTCGCCGGCAGCGCCTGCACCAGGCCGTACGCGCCCGAGGAGGCGTTGACGGCCTTGTAGTTCCAGGTGCTCTCGTGGTTCACGATGTTGCTGAAGCACTGGAACTGGTCGCCCGGGACGATCTGACGGGCGATCGCCTGGACATCGGCGACCGAGTAGGAACCGCGCTGGGCGAAGGACGAGGACGACGCGGAGGTCGAGGTGAGGGAGTCGCGGGACGAGGACCGGCTGGCGGCCTCCTCCTTCTCCTTCGCACGCTCTTCGGCGGCCTTCTTCTCGGCCGCTTCCTTCTCCGCCTTCTCCTTCTTGGCCTGATCCGCGGCGGCCTTCTTGTCCGACGCGTCCTGGGCCGCCTGCTTGCGGGCGGCTTCCTCGGCGGACTTCTTGGCCTCCGCGTCTGCGGCGGTGGACTGGACGTCTGCCTGCTGCGTCAGGGATGCGGTCTGCGCCTGGGCCTGCTGCCCGGCGGGGATCTCCGCAAGGAGGGTCGTGTCGGCTGCGACGGCCTCCACCGGTTCGGTGGATGAGCTCTTGTCGCTACCTGACGCGACGCCAACGACGGCGCCGACGGTGGTGACCGCGGTGGCCGAGGCCACTGCGAATCCCCGGACCGAGATCCGGCTCACACGGTTTCCTTCCAGCATCGCCCGCTTAGGTGACCTCGCGGACGCAATCGTGCCCCTGGCGCTGGCCTCCATTGTTCCGCCCCCAGGAGCTGGGGCCGGCTGGTCACGGGAGGCACGGGCCCGGTGCGCCCTCCGAAGAGGTCCGCGTGGTGCTCGGGCGGCATACGACGAACGCTGTTTAGTTCTGCTGTTCCTGGGGCGCCACGACGCTGGGGTCGTAGCTGTGCCGTATGCGGGGCCTGACAGGAACCACACCCTGCCGGAGCGTCGGCCCGGACGCAATTCTCCGCTGCGTGGGAAAGCTCACATGGCGTTTGGCGGCACCTATTCGAGGAAACCCGAGCGCGACGAAGCGCCGCGCGGCTAAGCTCCAGGGCTTCGCCGCGCGGCGCCGTGTCAAACGGGCCCGGCAGAACGGCCAGATCCGGCTAGGTCCGACCAGATCCCGCGAGACCTGGTGAATCCTGCTGGATCCGACTAGATCCCATGGGTTCCGGTGTGGTCCCGTACGACCGGTTCGAACCGGGTCAGACCCGCCCCTCCTCCAGCATCTCGGTCACCAACGCCGCGATCGGCGAGCGCTCCGAACGGGTGAGCGTGACGTGGGCGAAGAGCGGATGGCCCTTCAGTTTCTCGACCACCGCGACGACTCCGTCGTACCGGCCGACCCGTAGGTTGTCGCGCTGTGCCACGTCGTGGGTGAGAACGACACGCGAGTTGGCCCCGATCCGGGACAGAACCGTCAGCAGGACGTTCCGTTCGAGTGACTGCGCCTCGTCCACGATCACGAACGCGTCGTGCAGCGAGCGGCCCCTGATGTGGGTCAGCGGCAGCACCTCCAGCATGCCGCGGCCCACGATCTCCTCGATGACGTCGGCGGTGGTGACCGCTGACAGGGTGTCGAAGACCGCCTGCGCCCAGGGGCTCATCTTCTCGGACTCGCTGCCCGGCAGGTAGCCGAGCTCCTGGCCGCCGACCGCGTACAACGGGCGGAAGATCATCACCTTGCGGTGCTGCTGCCGCTCCAGTACGGACTCAAGACCCGCGCAGAGCGCCAGCGCCGACTTGCCGGTGCCGGCCCGGCCGCCCATCGAAACGATCCCGACCTCCGGGTCGAGCAGCAGGTCGAGGGCGATCCGCTGCTCGGCGCTGCGGCCGTGGATGCCGAACGCCTCCCGGTCGCCGCGCACCAGTCGCACCGCGCCGTCCGCGGTGACTCTGCCGAGCGCCTTGCCGCGCACGGACTGGAGCACCAGTCCGGTGTGCACGGGCAGTTCGGCGGCCTCGGGCAGGTACGCGGTCTCGGCGGCGAACAACTCGTCCACCTGGTCCGGCGGCACGGTGAGCTCGGCCATGCCGGTCCAGCCCGAGTCCGTGATGGCCAACTCCGCCCGGTACTCCTCAGCGAGCAGACCCACCGACGACGCCTTGATGCGCAGCGGCAGGTCCTTGGAGACGACGGTGACGTCGTACCCCTCGGCCTGGAGGTTTCTGGCGACGGCCAGGATTCGGGAATCGTTGTCCCCGAGTCGGAAGCCGGCCGGCAGGATGCCCGGGTCGGAGTGGTTGAGCTCGACGCGCAACGTGCCGCCGAGGTCACCGATCGGGATCGGAGCGTCGAGCCTGCCGAACTGGACGCGGTACTCGTCGAGCAGGCGCAGCGCCTGCCGGGCGAAATACCCCAGTTCGGGGTGGGCCCGCTTGGCCTCAAGCTCCGTGACCACCACGACGGGGAGCACGACTTCGTGCTCGTCGAAGCGGGCCATGGCGCCTGGGTCGGCCAACAGGACGCTGGTGTCGAGGACATAGGTGCGCCGGTCGTGCTCGCGGCGTTTCTTGCTGGTCACCACGGGTGGACGAACCCCCTCGGGAGAGGTTGGGGTGCGACGGCGTCGCGTGAGTGGGTGTCCCCGCCCGTGGCGGGACGCAAGGCCCCGTCCGGCGGCAGGGACGGGCCGGGGCTCAGACCCTGGGAGGGCCGGCTACCGGCCTCCCGCGAGCGCCGTGCGTGCAGGGGCGGCGAAAGCCGTGGCTGCGCCATCCGTACGGCACGGGCGTCCTGGTGCAACGGGCCTCCCGGGCGGGCGGCTCCCATGCCGCCCGCTGCATTCCGGCGCCCCAGGGGCGGGGTGCCGACGTGAGAGGGATATTCCCGTCAACTGCGCGCCCCATGCCCAGGCATATGACAACGTCGGCGATTCGTCGCCTGCCGTTCCCTGGCGTCACACGACGTTAACCGCCGTAGCGACGGTGGCGGGCCGCGTAGTCACGCAGCGCACGCAGGAAGTCCACCTTGCGGAACGCGGGCCAGAAGACCTCGCAGAAGTAGTACTCGGAGTGCGCGCTCTGCCAGAGCATGAAGCCGGACAGGCGCTGCTCGCCGCTGGTGCGGATGACCAGGTCGGGGTCGGGCTGGCCGCGGGTGTAGAGGTGCTCGGCGATCATCTCGACGTCGACGATCTCGGCGAGCTCTTCGAAGGTGGTGCCCCGCTCGGCGTGGTCCAGCAGGAGCGAGCGCACCGCGTCCGCGATCTCCTGCCGCCCGCCGTAGCCGACGGCGACGTTGACCAGTATCCCGCCGACGTGCCGGGTGGCCTCCTCGGCCTCCTTCAGGACGGTCTGCGTCTGGGAGGGCAGCAGGTCCATGGTGCCGACGTGGTGGACGCGCCAGCGGCCGTCGGCGGCCAGGTCGCGCACGGCGCCCTCGATGATGCGCAGCAGGGGCTGGAGTTGGTCGTCGGGGCGGCCCAGGTTGTCGGTGGAGAGCATCCACAGCGTGACGACCTTGACGTCGGTCTCCGTGCACCAGCCGAGCAGTTCGCGGATCTTGTTGGCGCCGGCGATGTGGCCCTCGGCCGTGGTGCCCCCCGAGGCGCGCGCCCAGCGCCGGTTCCCGTCGAGAATGACGCCGATGTGCTCCGGCACCTGGTCGTGATCGAGGCGCCATTCCACCCGGCGTGCGTAGAGCCCGTACACCAGGTCACGCAGCTTCACGTTCTCCAGCCCTCCATGCCGCGGCGTCCCCATCCCTGGCACCGCTCCAAGGGCGCCACCCTACTGCTGTGGCCGGGGTTGGGCGAAGCTGGGCCGGTCACGTACGTATAGCGTCGGCGGGGACAGGGCCCGCAACCGGGACGCGCCCACGTGAAGCCGGAGCCAGAACCCCGTGAACGACAACTCCCCCTACCGTGCCGCCGACGACCGCTACGACCGCATGGAGTACCGCCGCAGCGGGCGCAGCGGGCTCAGGCTGCCGGCGATCTCGCTCGGCCTGTGGCACAACTTCGGCGACGACCGCAGCCTGGAGTCCCAGCGCGGCATCCTGCGCCGCGCGTTCGACCTCGGCATCACCCACTTCGATCTGGCGAACAACTACGGCCCGCCGCCCGGCTCGGCCGAGCTGAACTTCGGCAAGATCTTCGCCCAGGATTTCCGTCCGTACCGGGACGAACTCATCCTGTCCACCAAGGCCGGCTATCTGATGCACCCGGGGCCGTACGGGGAGTGGGGCTCGCGGAAGTACCTGCTGTCCTCGCTGGACGCGTCGCTGCGCCGGATGGGCGTGGACTACGTGGACGTCTTCTACTCGCACCGCTACGACCCCGATACGCCGCTCGCCGAGACGATGGGCGCACTCGCTTCGGCCGTGCAGCAGGGCAAGGCGCTGTACGCGGGCGTGTCCTCCTACACCGCCGAGCAGACCGCGGAGGCGGCCCGGCTGCTGCGCGAGATGGGCGTGCCGGCCCTGATCCACCAGCCCTCGTACTCGATGATCAACCGCTGGACCGAGGACGACGGGCTGCTCGACGCGCTGGAGGCGGAGGGGATGGGCTGCATCGCGTTCGCGCCGCTGGCGCAGGGGCTGCTGACCGACAAGTACCTGGACGGCATCCCGGCCGACTCGCGCGCCGCGCAGGGCAAGTCGCTCCGGCCCGAGCTGCTGACCGACGAGGTGGTGCGGCGGCTGCGCGGGCTGCACGAGATCGCCGCCCGGCGCGGCCAGTCGCTCGCCCAGTTGGCCCTGGGCTGGGTGCTGCGCGACCCGCGGATGACCTCGGCGCTGATCGGCGCCTCCAGCGTGCGCCAGCTCGAAGCGAACGTGGCCGCACTCGGCGCCCCGCCCCTGACCGAGGCCGAGCTCGCCGACATCGACCGGTACGCGCGCAGCACGGAGGGCGTGAACATCTGGGCGCGCCGCTAGGGCGCTGCCGTGGGGCGCCGGGCCCTTGTGGCTCTCGTGGGCCGCGGGGGCGGGCGTGGTGGCGGGGGGTGGCGGTTGCCGGGGCCCGGTGGCGCGTACGGGGCGGCGCACGGCGTACGGGCGGCGGGGGCCGGCGGCTGGTCCGGGTCGAGCCCGGGGCCGGGGGCGTGATGCGCGCTGCGGCCGGGCGCCCGTACGGGCCTCGGCCCAGGCCGGGCGGGCCTTCGCTCGGGCGGTACGGGCCTTCGCGCGGGGTGGGCGCGGGCAAGAAAAAGCGGGCCGGTCCGTGGGGGGGATACGGACCGGCCCGAGGGGGGGTTTCCACCATAACCCTTTGTGAGGGGTGCTGCGTGCAACTGCGGACACAACGGCGCGCTGCGGCGCGTGCTCAGCCGGCCGCGAGAGCCCCGAGCAGCACCCCGGCGCCGGCTCCGACGATCATGAAAGGGCCGAAGGCCAACGCCGCCTTGCGGCTCGCCCGCCCTGTCAGCACTAGGGCTACACCGTAGAAGGCGCCCAGGAGAAGGCCGGTGAAGGCGCCCAGGAAGAGGACGTCCCAGCCGTACCACCCGAGGGCGACGCCGAGGGTCAGCGCCAATTTGACGTCGCCGAACCCCATGCCGCTGGGGTTGATGAGAAACAGCACAAAATACGCGGCGCCCAGCGCGAGTCCCCCGAACACGGCGCGTGACCACGAGCCGCCGGCGCCGGGCAGCAGCGCCGCGCCGCCCAGCAGCGCGGCGGAGCCGACCGCCATCGGCAGCGTGAGGACGTCGGGCAGCCGGTGCACGGCGAGGTCCACGCCGGCGAGCAGCACGCCGAGCGGCACGAGAAGCAGCCAGACCGCGAGCTCTGGCCGCGGTCCGACGGCCGCGGCCAGCGCCGCACAGGTCAGCGCACAGGCCCCGACCAGCAGCGGCCCACTCGCCCCGTACCCACCTCCGCCACCCGGCGCGCCCCCCTCCACCGCGTCGGGCCCGCCCGCCCCCGCAGCCCCGCCGACCTCCATGGCTCCCCCGACCCCGTCGGCGCCCGCCGGGCCGCGCCGGCAGGCCGTACAGCGGGCGCGGCCGAGCCAGCCAGCGGCCGGGCCGGCGATCGGGTGGCCGCCCGGGCAGGCCGTGCGCCAGGGATCGGCGGACGGGACGGCGAGTCGGAACAGCGGGCGGCCGACCAGGAGACCGGCCGCGGCGCCGTACCCGGCGGCGAGGGCTATCAGCAGCGCGTGCACGGGCCGAGCCTACGGAACGGGCCACGGCGTGCGGCCCCGACTGGTACAACCCGACGGGGGCGACACAGCGACACGGGCACACGGGGTGTGCGGGGAGGGGCCGGGATGGGGCGGTGGCGGGACGGGCGCGGGGTGTTGCGCGTGGTGCGTGCGGGGGAGGTCGACGAGGGGTCGGGGGCCAGCCCTGCGGCGGCGGACGGGGGCGCCGGGCCGCGGCCCGCGGGGGCGGTTCCGCTGGAGATCGCCGCTTCCTACCGGGCCCGCTCGCGGGGGCTGCTGGGGCGGGACGGGATCGTGGGTGCGCTGTTGCTGAGCCCGGCGAGCGGGGTGCACACGTTTCGGATGCGGTTTGCCATCGATGTCGCCTACCTTGACCGTGAGCTGACCGTCATCGCCGTCCGCACCATGCGGCCCGGACGGCTCGGACTGCCGCGTCCGCGCTCGCGCCACGTCCTGGAGGCCGAGGCGGGTGCGATGGAGCGCTGGGGGCTGCGCCCGGGGGTACGTGTCGACATCGGCCCGCCCCCTGACTGCGGCACCCGTGCGACGGCTGGTGGCTCGTCTCCCTGACGCGGACGCACCCCTCCCAGGGCAGGAGGTTGCGGGCAGGTCCGCGCGATGCACTTCCAGCGCGTCGCGTGTGAGCAGTGCGTAAGCGACTGTAGGCCACCCAGGCCCGAACTGAACACTTTTGAGGCGATGCGTCCGTTACGCTCTTTTTGCTTCACTCCACCGTGTGGTGCGCACCACCGGTCAACCCGGCCCCGCCGACTCCCTCGACACCCCGGCGCGCCCCGCACCCGGGCCCGCCCGAAGCGCCCCGGCCCGGCCGGAGCACCACGGCCCCCGGCCCGCCCCAAAGCCCCGCCGCTCGGCCCGTACACAGCGATCCCGTACGCGGCGATCCCCGCACCCAGCGACCTCGTACACCGCGACCGCGGACCCGACGGCCCCGTACGACCCGCCGCCGCGACCCCGCCCCGTGCGGTCGGCCAGGCGGCCCGCCCCGGGCGCGCCACCGCGCAAGCCGCCTCACGACGCCGAGCGCGTGAAGCTGACCTCCACCCGGCGGTTCTTCTTGCGGCCGGCCTCGGTGCCGTTGTCCGCGATCGGGTAGTCCTCGCCGTAGCCGCGGATGTGGTACTTCACGCCGGCGCCGAGTTCCTTGGCCAGCCGGCGCTGCACGGCGTCCGCGCGCTTCTTGGACAGGCCGGTGCCGTGGTCGGTGGTGCCGAGGTCGTCGGTGAAGCCGAAGACGCGGACCTCGCGGGCGCCTTGGGTCGCGATCTCCCGGGCGATGACCATGATGCGGGCCGTGGCCTGCGGCGAGAGCGTGGCGCTGTCCTTGTCGAACAGCACCTCGGACTGGAGGGCGAAGGTGACGTCCTCGTTGGTCTCCTCGTGCCGTTCCTCACCGTTGTCGGTCTCCACGATCGACTTGATGTCCAGCACCTTGACCGCGCCCAGCCTGGCGCCGGGGGCCAGCCGCAGGTCCGGGTCGGTCGCGTTGACCACGACCGGCGGCGGGGCCGAACGCAGCGCGCCGGGGCCCTCGTCGGCGTGCGCGATCGGTGTCGGCAGGACGAGCACGGCCGCCGCGGTGAACAGCAGCAGGGCGCCACGGGCCGTCGTTGACGTGGTCACGGCCCGTCACCCGGTGATCTTGATCGTGGCGGGCGGGAACGTCGGCAGTTGGAACTGCACCTCGTCGACGCCCTCCGGGGGCGCCGGGAACTGCATGAAGACCGGCACCTTGGCGCCGGTCTTGATGATGCCGAGCGACATCGTGCACAGGCATCTGCCGTCGGTGTCGCGGAGCACGTAGTAGCGCTTCTTGCCGCCGGAGTCGATCAGGGTCGCGCCGGCCATGGACGAGCCGTGCTTGATGACGTCGGTCTCGTCGCCGCGCCACTTGTTGGCCCGGGTGTACGTCTTGTCGCCGGTGTTCTCCACCATGCCGCTCACCGTGACGAAGCCGCCGTCGTCCCGCTTGGCGTCGTACAGCGAGAGCACCATGCCGGACTCGCCGCGCAGTTCGGCGATCGGCTCGCCCTCGGGCAGTTCCTCGTCCTCCTTGCCGCCGGCGCCCTTGGGGTCGTTGGCCGGGGCCGCGGTCCGCTCGCCGGTGGGCTTGTCGTCCCCGCCGTCGCCGCCGCTGCTGCCGCAGCCCGCCACGAGCAGGGAGACGCTGAGCGCGACCGCTCCAGCGGTCAGCGCCCCACGCGCCCTGGCGGTGTACCGAATGGTCATGAGTCGCTGCCCTTCACTGGTTCAGTCGGCGAGATGCACGGAGAAGAGGTCGGCGGCGCCCGGGAGTTCGTCGGGCCGCGACGGGTCGATGGACCAGTCCTCGCCGTCGCAGGTGAACTCCGCGAGGGGCGGCGGCTTCGGGCCCTCGTCCGGCTCGCCGTCACCCGGACGGTCGCCGTCGTCGCCACCATTGCCGCCGTTCGCACCATTGCCACCGGTGTTGCCGCCGGTGCCACCATTGGCACCGTTGTTGCCGCCACCGTCACTGCCGCCGGTGCTGCCGCTACCACCGTTGCCGCCGGTGTTGCCGCCGGTGTCGGTGCCGCCCGGGTCGCCGTCGTCCCCGGTGGCGGTGGGGCGCGGGGTGGGCGTCGGGCTCGGGGTCGGCCGCGGCGGCAGGCGTACGCAGCGGGGTTCGACCTCGGCGGTCGCCTCGGCCTCGGCGTGCTGGGACTCCGTACCGGGCACGATGGAGTCGCCCACGGTGTAGCGGGTCCGCACTTCGACCCGGAAGGCGGGCACGAAACGCCCGGTGACGGTGCATTCGGTGACATCGGCGTCGTTCTGGCCGGCGTACCAGCGCGCCTCGTCGCACGCCCGCGGGCTGCCGGTGCCGTCCCCTTCGAGGACGTCCTGCCACCCCGCGCCGCTGGCGATGGCCGCGAGCAACTCCTCGCGCAGCGCGTCGCGGTGGTCCTGGGCGGCGGCGAGGGCCGCCGCGTCGGCCGCGGTCTGCGCGCCGCCGCGGGTCGCGCCCGCCTGGCCGACCGCGAACAGGACGAGGCCGAGAAAGAGGAGACCCACCACGGCGGTGAGGTAGATCGGGAATGCCTGACCGGAATCTCCGCGGCCCGCGCCGCGCCAGGTGCGAATCAGACGCCGGTGACCTCGGAAATCTTGTCGGTGATGGCACTGAAGATCTCGTTGCCGATATCCGTGCCGGAGATGCCGATCACGATCGCCACGACCACGGCAATGATCCCGAGGTACTCGACCGCGGTCTGTCCGCGGTCGTTTCCCAGAAAGCGCTTCCCCATCGTTTTCCCCTCCATGGGCGGCCGTTCCGCTGTGGTCCGGCACGTCGGTCCCCGTGGTGCCGCTCGCGACACGAAGAAAGTACGCCGAATCACCGGCACCGGAACAGGGCGTCCCGAAGCATTCTCTTCCGCGCCACCTGAGTTGAAACCTCAGCGGTCGTTCCCGTCGCAAGCGCCTCACGCGGCCCATGATTCCCACCTCCGCTCCAGCCCGGCCGCCCCGCACCGCACGCCGCCCGGCGTGCGCTGCCCGCATGACGACTGTCCCATAGCGGATTGCATTTGCGAAGACACAAGAGATAACGGAACGGTGCGAGGGGCGGCTTCCGGACGCCCACGCGCACCGGCCCGGGCGGGCGGCGTGGGGACCCGGGCGCGGGCCGGCGGGGCGGCCGGGCCCTGCGCCTGCGGGGGCCGGCCGGGCAGGGCTGCGCGGCGGCCACCCGAGCCGGCCGCCGGCCGCATGGCGGCGTTCCCCACCATCCGTACCGCAGCGCCGAATTCACCCGTACGTGACCCGCATCGTCGCCCCACGGTCAGTCCCCCGTCACCGATCCGAAGTCGACGCCCGAGCCGATGAAGAACCCGGCCACCAGCAGCATCATCGTGCCCGGCACCATGAACGTGGTGATGACCAGCGTCGCCTTGGGCACCGCGCGGGCGGCGCGGCGGCGGGCGTTCTGGGCATCGGTACGGCGCATGTCATTAGCGATTGCGATCAAGGTCTCGACAATGGGCGAGCCGAGTTCCTCGCCCTGCTGGAGCGCGGTGACGAATTGCGCCACCTGTTCGGAATCATTGCGTTTCCGCAGCTCTTCGAATGCCTGTCGGCGGCTGACGCCCATATCCATCTGGCGCAGCGTGATGCGCAGTTCATCGGCCCACGGGCCCTCGTACTTCTCCGCCACCCGGTCCAGCGCCTGGCGGAATCCGAGTCCGGCGCTGACGACCACCGCGAGTACGTCGAGAAAGTCCGGCAGGGTGCGTTCGATGGCGTCCTTGCGTTCGCGCACCGCGGCCCAAATGCCGACCTCGATCCAGAACAGCCCGAACGCCACCAGCACCACGGCCAGCAGGAGTTCCCCGCGCAGCGCCATCACCAGCGCGCCGCCGAAGCCGAGCACCCCGTACACGGCGCGGCGGGCCGCGTACCGGTCGACGGTCAGGCCGCCGGGGTTGCCCGCCAGGTCGATGCGGCGGCGCACCTTGGCGACCCGGCCCGGGCCCATCAGGCGCAGCACCAGCGGCGCGTACCGCATGCCGATCCGGTCCACCGCCGAGCCGACCACGGTGGTGCGGGTGGCGCCCACCTCAAGGGCCACCACCAGGTCGCTGGGCAGCTTGGCCTCGCGGCGGTAGAGCGCGATGCCGTAGCAGGCGCCGGCCGTGGACAGGCCGGCGGCCAGCGCCAGCAACAGGCCGATTCCCATCCTTGGGTTCTCCTCACACGAGGTGCCGGGGGCGGGTCCCCGCCGGCGCCTCAGACGGCGATCTTGGACATCCGGCGGATCAGGAAGAACCCGATCCCGTACAGCGAGAAGGCCCCCACCACCGCGGCCTGGCCCCAGAACGAGGAGGTCATGCGCTCGATGGAGCCGGCGGAGACCTTGTCCATGAGCAGCAGCGTGCCGACGCCCATCAGCGGGACGACGTAGGCGGTGACGGTGACCTGGGAGAGCTGGGTGCGGACCTCGCGGCGGGTCTCCTTGCGCTCCTCCAGGGTCTGGGTGAGGTTGCGCAGCGAGCTGACGACGGAGCCGCCGGCGCGGGCTGCCAGCACCAGGGTGGTGACCAGGACGACGAGTTCGCGCGAGGGCAGCCGTTCGGCCAGTTCGTC
The DNA here is from genome assembly GCF_040240285.1 of Streptomyces sp. HSW2009. Lineage (NCBI taxonomy): Bacteria > Bacillati > Actinomycetota > Actinomycetes > Kitasatosporales > Streptomycetaceae > Streptomyces > Streptomyces sp. HSW2009. The sequence goes on from NZ_JBEHZD010000140.1 coordinate 11,773, forward strand.
CAGGGCGTCCTCGATGGAGTGGCCGACGGCCAGCTTGTCGGCGACCTTGGCCAACTCCTCGCCCGCCGGGGCCTCCATCTCATCGGCTGCCAGGCCGAGCGCGGTGCGCAGGGCGAGGCCGGCCTGGGTGGCGTTGGCGAGTATGCGGGCGAGTTCGGGGAGTTGGTTGATGAACTTCTCGATGCGCTTCTGGCGTTGCCAATTCAGGAAAGCGAACGCTCCCCATACGGTGACGACGGCGGCGATGGGCCCGAAGAAGGTGGCCAGGGTGGCCTGCGCGACCAGCCACAGGCCGATCGCCGTTCCGGCGGTGTAGACGAAGAATTCACCCGGCGTGACGTCGAGTCCGGTGGCCGCGAGGCGGAGTTCCAGGGTCCGGCCGAGCCGGGTGCCGCGCAGCTTGCGGTCGACGCCGGAGAAGCGGCGCCTGCGGTCGGGCAGCGGCAGTTCGTCGGCGTCCGCGAGGCGCTGCACCAGGGTCTGGTGGCGGGCCCGACCTGCCGCGTACGCCTGCGCGCCGGCGACGCCGAGCGCACCGCACAGCAGCGTCGCGCCGATCGTCAGCGCGGCCAGGTCAGCCATGGGTGCCCCCCGCCCGCCCGACTCCGGCACCCGCCGGGCCCGCCGCTCCCCGCGCTCTCCCGGCCATCCGGTACGCCCCCCTCATCCCGCGCACCCTGCCGATCTCGTACGGCTCACTCACCTCGTACGCCCCACCCATCTCGTACGCCCTGCACGCCACGTACGCCTCTCCACTTCGGTGCTGTGTCCTCACGGGGCCCGCCGGCCCCGGGGCGCGTATGGCGCGCGCGGTGGGGGCGTGCTGCCCCGCCGCGCTGCACTGCGCCGGGCGTGCGGTCATCGGTGGTACGCCTCCCGGGTGAGGAGTTGGGCCGGGAAGGCGGCGACGCCGAAGGCGGGGGGCACGGCCTCGTTGGCCATCCGGAGCCGTTCGGCGACCCGTTCGGGGACCGGCCCGTAGCCGAACCTGCCGCGCACCACCCGGTCGGCGGCCATCGGGTCGGCGTCGAACCGGCAGACCGTGGTGATCCGGTACTCCTCGTGCCCGTGCGAGTCGAGCAGCGCGATCTCGCTGACCCGGCGGGAGCCGTCGGCGTTCCGTACGAGTTGGACGATGCAGTCCACGGCGCTGTTGATCTGGTCGTGCAGCGCCTCGTACGGGATCGCCACGTCCGACATGGAGGCCAGCGTCTGGAGCCGCATCAGGGCGTCCTCGGCGCTGTTGGCGTGCACGGTGGCCAGCGAACCGTCGTGGCCGGTGGACATGGCCTGGAGCATGTCGAGGGTCTCGCCGCCGCGGACCTCGCCGACGATGATCCGGTCGGGGCGCATCCGCAGCGAGTTGCGGACCAGGTCGCGGATGGTGATCTGGCCCTTGCCCTCCACGTTGGGCGGGCGGGACTCCAGCCGGATCACGTGCGACTGCTGGAGTTGGAGTTCGGCCGCGTCCTCCACGGTGATGATCCGCTCGCCGTCCGGGATCAGCCCGGAGAGCGCGTTGAGCAGCGTGGTCTTGCCGGAGCCGGTGGGCCCGGAGACCACCACGTTGAACTTGGCCCGCACCAGCGCCGCGAGCAGCATCAGCATCTGCTCGTCCAGGGTGCCCATCTCGATCAGCTCGTACAGCGTGTAGGCGCGCGGGAAGCGGCGGATGGTGAGCGTGGCGCCGTCCAGGGCCAGCGGCGGGATGATCACGTTGACCCGCTCGCCGGACGGCAGCCGGGCGTCCACCATCGGGTTGGACTCGTCGACGCGGCGGTTGACGGTGGAGACGATGCGCTCGATGGTCTGCATCAGTTGTTCGTGCGAGACGAACCTGACCGGCACCCGCTCCACCCGCCCCGAGCGCTCCACGAAGATCTGGTCGGGCCCGTTGACCATGATCTCGGTGACCGAGGCGTCTTCCAGCAGGGGTTCGAGGACGCCGAGGCCGAGCGCTTCATCGACCACCCGGCGGATGAGCTGAGCGCGCTCGGCGGTGGAGAGCACCGGGCCCTCGCGGCTGATGATGTGGCCGAGGACGCGTTCCAGGCGCGAGCGCCGCTCGCCGGCGGTGAGCGCGGACATCTCCGCGAGGTCGATCTCTTCCAGGAGTTTGGTGCGGTAGCTGGTGACCAGGTGCCCGCTCTCCCGGTGCTCACCGGACGGCTCGGGCGCCGCGACGCGTGCCCGCAGGCTCATGGGGTGCTCCTCGGGTTCGACGGGTTCGACGGGTTCCGGTGGCTGTGGCTGTGGCTGCGCTGCGGGTCAGTCATCGTCGGTGGCCGGGCGTCGCATGGTGGCGCTGCGCCGGGCGTCGCCGAAGTCCACGCCCGGGATGACCGAGGGGATCTCGATGGTGGCCGTGGCGTGCGCCTCGTCGCCGCCGGTCACCGTGATCCGGGTGCCGTCCGCGAGCCAACTGCTGATGGCCGCCTGGCCTGCCGACTCCGGACTGCTCTTGGGGTCGTCGACGGTGGCGGTACGGGCCGCGGCGCGGGCCGCCGTGTTCGCCTGCTGCACGGTGTACGCGGCGATGCCGAGCTGCACCACGGCGAGCGCCACGGCCAGCAGGATCGGCAGGAAGCCGAGGAACTCCACGGCCACCGAGCCGCGCTCGCCCCGCGCCCGTGCGCAGCCCCGCGCCCGTACGCCACGTACCCGTACGCCGAAGGTCCGTGCGCGAGCCGCCCGTACGCCAGGAACCCGGACACCGCACGCCCCTGCGCGAGCCGCCCGTACGCGACGCACCCGTACGCCACGCACCCGTACTCCAAACGCCCGCACGCCGGTCGCGCGTCGCGCGTCGGGTGTCGTGCCCTGTCTGCCGTCGTGCACCGCTCACTCCTCCTCCGCCGCTCCCGCCGTGCCGGTGACGGTCCACGGGAAGTTCCCCGCGCCGGGGAAGAGGACCGGGACCTTGATCCGTACCGTCGCCCTGACCACGCCGCCCGCGGTCGGGCAGGACACCGAGGCGTCGCCGCGCCAGGCGCTCGGCAGGTCGCGCAGGGCCGCCTCCTCGCAGGCCGCGCCGCCGCCGGTGTCGCTGGCGGCTGCCGCGCGGGCGCCGCGGTCGGCCGAGTTGCCCGCCAGCGAGTAGGTGTAGCCGACCAGCACGCACTGCCAGAGCACGGCCAGCACGATGAGGATGACCGGCACCATGCCGAGGAATTCGACGGTGACCTGGCCGCGGTCGCCGCCGCGGCCCCGGAACCTGCCGGTCGGCGCCTGGGTCAGCGCCTTCGGCTCGCTGCCCGCGGGGCCTCCGCTCGCCGCGCCGCCCGCCCCCGCCGGCCCCGCCCCGGCGCCCCGGCGCCCCCGCCGCGGGGGGGGGCGGATAGACCACGGCCCGCC
>NZ_JBEHZD010000141.1:0-14925 GCF_040240285.1 Streptomyces sp. HSW2009
GCCGTGGGCGCGGCGGGCGCGGCGGGGGCGGTCGCCACGGCCACCGGCACCGCGCCCGGGCAGACCACGCTCGACCGGCGCGAACTGCGCAGGGACGTGACGGCCGTCCAGGTCGCCGGCGGTACGGGCGTGTTGGCCGAGGTCAGGACCGTCGACGGGACGGCCGCTGCCCGCGCGGGCGAGAGCGACCTGGCCACCCGCGGCCCGGTGCCGTGGAACGCGCACTACCGGATCGGCGACCTGACGGCCCCGTTCACCGCGGTGGTCGCCCTGCAACTCGTCGGCGAAGGCGAGCTCCGCCTCACCGACACCGTCGAAGGGTTACTCCCCGGCATGGTCGGCGGCCACGGCAACGACGGCTCCCGCATCACCCTGGCCGACCTGCTGCGGCACACCAGCGGACTCCGCGACTACACCGAACACCTGCCGTGGGTACGGGACTTCACGCCGAGCGCCTTCCGGGCGGCACGCCTTGACGCGTACCGGCCGGTCGATCTGGTGCACTGGGCGACCAGCCGCGAACCACACTGGCGGACCGATCCCGGGGCGCCGGTCGAGCGGCGCCGCTGGGGTTACTCACACACCAACGACCTGCTGGTCGGCCTGATCGTCGAGAAGGTCACCGGTCGGCCGCTGGCCGACCAGATCCAGCAGCGGGTGATCGCCAGGCTCGGCCTGCGGCACACCTTGACCGTCCCCGCATCAGGTCAGCTCCCACCGCCGTCGGCCACCGGCTACACCCGCTTCCCCGGCACGGACGAACTCACCGACACCTCCGTCCACCTGCCGCCCGGCCCAGCGCCGCTCACCAGCACCACCGGCGACGTGGCGGAGTTCTTCCGCGCGCTCTTCGACGGGCGGCTGCTGGCCGATGCGCAACTCGCGGAGTTGAAGCGGACCACGGCGGTGCGGGAGGGGCGGCCGGGGGAGCCCGGCGCGCGGTACGGGCTCGGCCTGTACTGGCGCCCGGTGCAGGGCTGCCGGGCCGGGATCTGGTACCACGGCGGCGCGACACCCGGCTACGTCTCCTGGGCCGGCGCCACCGACGACGGCCAGCGGGCCGTCGCCACCTCGGTGACCACCTGGCGCCCCGGCGACCCCCGCCAGACGAGCCAGGACGAGGCGACGGGCCGACTCATCGACCATGCGCTGTGCGATGCGGATTGATCTGTGGTGTGTGTGTGGGGGGCGGGGTGTGTCGGGCGGCACACCCGCGGCCAGATGCGTGGAGGTAGCCGGGATGTCTCAGCCGGGCCTGGGCGCGATGACGTACGCGTGACCCACTTCGCTCGCGGGGCCCCGCCTCGCGGGAGTCGGGTGCGGCGGTGCGCGGCCTCCCCGACCTGTTCGGCCGCCTCCCGGAACTTCAAGCACTGCTCGCACGAGAGTGACCACGAGGGTGACGCGGGCCGGTGCCGGGGTACGCGGCGCGCCCGCAGCCACTCCCGTACGACCCACCGCACGACCAACCCCGCGGCGCGCGGCCGGGGCTCACCCGGGTGACGTGCCGCGCACCCTTCGCCACACCGGCGGGGCCACGGTGACGACCAGGGCCAGGCCGACGGCCGCGGCCACGCCCTCCCACGGCTCGGCGAAGAGCGAGCCGCCCAGGATGCCGATGAGCTGGTACGTGGCGGCCCAGGCCAGGGCCGCGGGGGCGGCGCCGCGGGCGAACTGGCGCAGCGGCAGGTGGGCCAGCAGGCAGGCGAGCATCACCGGGATGCGCCCGGCCGGCAGCAGTCGGGACAGCACCAGGACGGCGGTGCCGTGCTCGGCGAGCCGGGTGCGGGCCTGTTCCAGCCGCTCGGGCGCGGCCCGTTCGCGCAGCCGGCCCAGCCACCGCGAACCGTTCTTCGAGCGCACGCCGCGCTGGCCGAGCCAGTACAGGCCGAGGTCGCCGAGGAAGGCAGCGGACGCGGCGACCGCGAAGACGACCAGCAGCGCCAGCGGCGAGGTCTGGTGGATCGCCACCACAGCGGCCGAGCTGACCACCGCCCCCGTCGGTACCACCGGCACCAGCGACCCCACCACGACCAGCAGGAAGAGCGAGGGGTAGCCGACCGCCTGCTGGGTGGACTCGGGCGGCACGGAACGGGCGAGTTCGGCGATCACCGAGCGGCCTCCAGGCGCACGCTCTCGCCGTGCCGCAGCCGGTGCACCACCGCCTGCGGCACCAGTTCGCCCGCGTGTCGTACGAAGTCGTCGCCCGGCGCGTGGAACTCGTGCGGCCGGACCGCGTCGAGGCCGATCGGCCAGAACGTGCCGTAGTGCACCGGCACCGCGCAGGCCGCCCCGAGCTGCAGCAGCGCCTGCGCCGCGCGCCGGGCGTCCAGGTGCCCGGGGCCGAGTTGCGGACCCCAGCCGCCGACCGGCAACAGCGCCACGTCGCACTCCCCGACCACCTCGGCCATCTCGTCGAAGAGCCCGGTGTCACCGGCGAAGTAGGTGGTGGCCGCGCCGTGCAGCACGTACCCGAGCGCGGGCGCCCTGCGCCGCCCGTACGGCAGCCGCCGCCCGTCGTGCGCCGCCGGCACCGCCCGCACGCGCACCTCGCCCACCGCGACCTCGTCGCCCGGCAGCACCTCGGTGACCCGCAGCCCGCGCGCGCTCGCCACCCGGCGCAGCGCGGGCACGGCGGCGCCCGCGCCCCGCGGCACGATCAGCCGGGTGCCGTGCGGGAGCCGCGCCAGCGAGCCGGGGTGCAGATGGTCGGCGTGCAGGTGGGAGACGAGCGCGAGATCCGTGTGCAGCGCGCTGGCCGGCGGGACGGGCCCGCGCCGTCGCCGCAGATGGGCGAGGCGCTGGACGAGTAGCGGATCGGTGAGCACGCGAACACCGGAGTCCACCACCGTCGCGGTGGCATGTCCCCACCAGGTGATCTCCACCGACACCCGGGGCCTCCCCTCTCACGTGCTGACCCGTGCCAGCCCGTCCGAGCGTAGTTCAGCCACCCGCTGGTACGGGGCCGGGCCGCGGTGGGGGTGGGGTGCTTGCCGGGTTGCCGGCGTTCGTACCCGATGGGTACGGGTTGGTCGCCGGGCTCGGGGTGGGTGTGGGGTGCTTGCGGCGCCCGGGGTGGGTGCAGGTGCCTGCTGGGCCCGGCGCCTGCCGCGTACCCACCGCCGACTGTCCGGCTGCCCAGCCACTCGACCGTCCGGCCGTACGACCCCCGGGCGGCGACCCCGCATCCCTGGGCAGCAGCCTCGCACACACCAAGGCGCGGTCACGGGTGGGTCATGGGGAGGTGAATTCTCGGCCGGTGCGGGACGTGGGGGGTCGCCGAGGCGTAAGGGGTGCATCGGCTAGGTTAGCCTTACCTAACTGGACTCCGGGAGTGGTTGGGAAGGGGAACGCATGTCGCCGCGCGCCGTGTTGAGAGCCGGGGGCAAGACCGGTGTGCCGGGGGCCGTCGCGGACCCGCCAGGGCACGGCGCCACCCGGCCGTGGCTGTTGATGCTGCTCTCGTGCAGCGCCCAGTTCCTCGTGGTGCTCGACGCGACGATCGTGTCGGTGGCCCTGCCGCCGATCTCCGGGGCGCTGGGTTTCAGCGACGCGTCGATCGGCTGGGTGGTCAACGCCTACACCCTCGCCTTCGCCGGCTTCCTGCTGCTCGGCGGCCGGCTGGCCGACCTGATCGGCACCCGCGCGGTCTTCCTCGCCGGGCTCGGCGTGTTCACCGCGGCCAGCCTGTGGTGCGGGCTGGCGACCGGCGCCGCCCAACTGGTCATCGCCAGGGCCGTGCAGGGTGTGGGCGGCGCGCTGCTGATGCCCACCACGCTCACCATCGTCCACCTGGCGTACGCGGGGGCGGCCGAGCGGGCCAGGGCGCTCGGCCTGTGGAGCATGATCGGGGCGGTCGGGGCCGCGGCCGGCACGGTGTTCGGCGGGGTGCTCACCGACTCGCTCGGCTGGCGCTGGGTCTTCCTCATCAAGGTGCCGATCGGCCTGGTGGTGCTGGTCATCGCCTGGCGGGTACTGGCCCACCGGCCGCCGAGCGAGTCCCCGCGCGAACCGCTGGACGTGGCCGGCGCACTGCTGGTGACCTGCGGGTTGGCCGCGCTCGTCTACGGGGTGGTCGCCTTCGGCGAGCCGTCGGGGACCGGGCGGGCGGTGGCCTTCCTGACCGCCGCGGTACTGCTGCTCGCGCTGTTCGTGGCCTGGCAGCACCGGTGGGCGCGCAGCCCGCTGATGCCGCTGCGGATCTTCAGGCAGCGCGCGGTGAGCAGCGCCAACACGGTGATGTTCTGCCTCGGCGTCGGCTATCTGGCCAGCCCCGTGGTGCTCTCGCTCTACCTCCAGAACGTGCTGGACTACTCGCCGTCGCGCGCCGGGCTCGGCTTCCTGCCGACCGCCCTCGCGGTGATGGCCGGCGCCCAGGTCACCGGCTGGCTGACCACCCGCTGGGGCACCCGGCCCACCGCCTGTCTCGGTCTCACCCTGGTGGCGGCGGGCTTCCTGCTGCTGGTCAGGCTGGGCCAGGACACCGCGTTCCTGCCGGACATCGTGGTGCCGCTGATCCTGGTCGGGGTCGGTGCCGGGGTGGCCTTCACGCCGATCACGGTGGCCGCCACCAGCAGCGCCCCACCCGCCATGACGGGCCTGGCCTCCGGCCTGCTCAACACCACCCGGCAGGTCAGTACGGCGCTCGGCATCGCGGTGCTGACCGCGGTCGCCCACGCCCAGGGCGGCGCGCAGGGTTACGGCACCGCCTTCCTCATCGCCGGTTCCCTCGCCGTCCTGGCCACGGTGGGAGCGGCGACGCTGATGCCCCGGGGGCGCGGCTGAGGGCGCGGTGGGCGGACCGGGTGGGTGGACTGTGGGTTGCCGCGCCACCTACGTCGGGCCGGGTTGGCCCACCACGCCCCAGTCACCCGCCTCGGGCCTGGTCGGCCCACCGTGCCCGCGTCACCCACCTGGGCCGGCCACTGCCCCCGGCGCTCCGGGCAAGGGGTGACGGGCGTGCGACGGGTGACGGGTGCGGAAGGACGGACTGCCCACCCGGTGGGACGCGCGGCCGGCCCGAGGGATGGGTGGGTACGCGGCTGGCCAGCGCAGACGTTGGCCAGCAGCAGTACGAACGTTGGCCGGCGCCAGCGCAAAAGTACGGCCGCGGCCACGCCGTGACACGCTGGACGCGAGCCCAGCACCAGCGGGCGGGAAACACGAGGTGAAGGCGCGTTGCAGTGGCCCCGATGGAAGACCGTGGGCGGCACCCTGTTGCGGGTGACGGCGGTGTGGGCGGTCAGCACGCTGACCATGCTCGCCCTCGCCGGCATCCTGCCCGACTTCAGGCTCCAGTCGGCCGACGGTGACAGCGCCACCCGGATCGGCATCACCGCGGCGTCCGGCGCCGGCGCCTTCGGCCTGCTGAGTGCAGTCGTCTGGCCCGGTCTGGTGCGCGCCCTGCTGCTGGTGCCCGCGTATGTACTCGGCCTCCTGGTCTTCTTCCTCAACGGTTCGTTGCTGCTGGTCGCGCTGAGCCTGATACCCGACGGCCGCGGCGAGGTGGAGCCGGAGACCGCCGTCGTGGTCGCCGCCGTGATGTCGGCCGCCTCGTCCGCCACCAGCACCGCGCTGGCCGTCCGCGACGACGGCGCCTACCGCAGACGGCTGGCCCGGCTCGCGTACCGCAAGCAGCGCCGCGGCGGCGGAGCCCGTACGGCGGCACACCGCGGCGGGCCGGCCGGCGCCCCGGTCCCCGGCGAGCCGGCCACCGCGCCCGGCACGGTCTTCCTGCAACTCGACGGCGTCGGCCACGCGACCCTGTACGACGCGCTGCGCCGACGCCCCGCCGCCCGGGGCCGCACCCGCCCCAGGCCGCCGCTGATGGAGACCCTCGCCACCTGGGCCGGTACGACGCACACCCTGACGCCGTGGCGCACCGACTGGTCCAGCCAGACCGGTGCCAGCCAACTCGGCATCCTGCACGGCTCCAACGCGGACGTGCCCGCCTTCCGCTGGTACGAGAAGGACACCGGCGAGCTGATGATCAGCAACCGGCCGACCAGCGCCGCCGAACTCCAGCGCCGCGCCACCGCCCGCGCCGGCCACCCGGGGTTGCTCGCCACCGACGGCGCCAGCCGCGGCAACCTGTTCACTGGTGGTGCCGACCAACTCGCCCTGGTGCTGTCGGTCGCCGCCCGCCGCGGCCGGCACAACCGCTCCCGCGCCGGCTACTTCGCCTACTTCTCCGACCCGGCCAACGCCACCCGTACCGCCGGCTCCTTCATCGCCGAGGTCTGCCGCGAGGTGGGCCAGTCCACCCGCGCCAAGCTGCGCCGGGAGCGGCCCCGGGTAGGGCGCGGCGGGCTGTACCCGTTCGTCCGGGCCTTCGCCACCGTCGTCGAGCGCGACGTGGTGGTGGCGGCCGTCATCGGCGACATGCTCGCGGGCCGCACCGCCGTCTATGCCGACCTCGTCGCCTACGACGAGGTCGCCCACCACTCGGGTCCGCACAGCCGGGACGCGCAGCAGGTGCTGCGCCGGCTGGACCGCAGCATCAAGCTGATCGCCAAGGCGGCCCGGCACGCCCCCCGCCCCTACCGCTTCGTCCTCCTCTCCGACCACGGCCAGACCCCGGGCGAGACCTTCGCGGCCCAGTACGGGCTCACGCTGGAGGACCTGGTGCGCGCCGGTTGCGGGCTGACGGTGCCGCGCCGCGCCGGCCGTACCCGCAGCGGTTCCGAGGCCCGCGCGGCGGCCCGCGCCGCCCTGCACCGCCCCGAGGAGACCCACGAGCGCGAACACACCCCGAGCCCGCCCCGGCCCCACCCGGCGACCGGCCCCGACGAGCGCCCCGACCCACCCCAGGCGCGCCCCGTCGACCGTCCCGAGGCACAGCGGCGGCGCAGGTCGCGGCCGATCGTGCTGGGGTCGGGCAACCTGGGGCTGGTGTCGTTCCCCGATGTGCCGCACCGGCTGACCCGCGAGGAGATCGACCGCCGGCACCCGGCCCTGCTGCACACCCTGGCCGAGCACCCCGGCATCGGCTTCCTGCTCGTACGCTCGGCGGAGCACGGCCCGGTGGTGCTCGGGGCGCACCGCAGCGAACACCACCTCGACACCGGGCGGATCATCGGGACCAGCCCGCTGGAGCCGTTCGGGCCCGGCGCTGCGCAGGCCGTGGCGCGGACCGACGGCTTCCCGCACGTGGCCGACATCATGGTCAACTCGGCGTACGACCCGCATGTGGGCGAGGTGCACGCCTTCGAGGGGCAGATCGGCTCGCACGGCGGCCTCGGCGGCGACCAGAGCCACCCGTTCCTGTTCTGGCCAAGCGACCTCACCCCACCCACCACGGACGGCACCGAACTCGTCGGGGCCGAACAGGTCCATGAGGTGCTGCGCCGCTGGCTCGTGGAGGCGGAACACCTCACGGAGGGTGCCGTGGCGGGCGTCGCGGACGTGCAGGGCGCTGCGGGGAACGCCGGGGAAGCGGCCGGGGAGGACCGTGCGGAGCAGCGGCAGCAACAACAGCAGCGGTCGGCTGGGGCGGCTGGCTCAACCGGGCCCGCCGTACGGGACAGCGCCCGCTGATCCCACCCCGTCCGCGGCGCGGGCCGCCCGTCGGCTCCGCCCCGGGCACCCGCCCGCCGTCGTGGACGCCGCAGCGCCCCGCCCCGCCGCATCGGGCCGGTGCGGGGCGCTGCGGCTGTTCACCACCGGGTGGCCGTCCACCACCGGGTGGCTGTCCACCACCGGGCCGGCGTCAGGCGGTCGAGCCGCCGTCCACCACCAGGTCGGCGCCGACGGTGGACGCCGCGTCGTCGGAGGCGAGGTAGAGCACCGCGGCGGCGATCTCCTCGGTCCCGGCCACCCGCCCGTTCGGCACCTGCTCGCGCATCCGGGCGGCCTTCGCCTCCGGGGCCTCGCCCGGCAGGGTCGACATCGGGGTGTCGGTGGAACCCGGGCTGACCGCGTTGATCCGCACCCCGTCGCCGATGTGGTCGAGCGCGGCGTTCCGGGTCAGCGCGCTGACGGCGGCCTTGCTCGCCACGTACGCGGCCAGGTTGCGGCGCCGGGAGTGGGCGCCGAGCCGCGAGGCGATGTTCACGACGGTGCCGCCGCCGTGCGCCCGCATGTGCTGCACCTCGTACTTGAGGGACAGCCAGACGCCCGTCAGGTTCACGTCCAGGATGCGCCGCCAGTCCTCCTCGGCCAGGTCGGCGGCGGGCGTCGCGGGGAGGAAGAGTCCGGCGTTGTTGACGGCGACGTGCAGCCCGTCGAACCGCTGCACGGTCTCCCGGACCAGGTGCTCCACCTCGGCCGCCTGCGTCACGTCCGCGGTGACCGCGGCGGCCACCCCGCCGTCCGCCTCGATCAGGGCGACGGTCTCCCGCAGCGACGGCGCGGAGCGCCCGGCGACGACGACCCGCGCCCCTTCGCGGGCGAGCGAGCGGGCCACGGCCCGGCCGATGCCCGTACCGCCACCCGTGACGAGTGCGGTCTTGCCGGTGAAGCGTGCGGTCATGAGGGTTGCTCCCTAAGCGTCCGGCATCCCCTGGCGGGCGATGCGCGACTTGATATCAGATCGATCGGTCTTGAATGAGGGTGTGCGGAGTGGCCGTCCCGGCCGGGGGAATCCCGCCGCGGGTTCGCGTGCCGGAGCGGCCGGGTGGCCGGATGGCGGGGCGGCGCGGCGTGAAGGGTGCGGCCGGTGTCGCCGTGTCGGCCCGTACGGGAGTGAGTGGGACGGCCGGGCCCGGTGTGGCCGGGGTGGGTTGGTGTTGGTGTGGGAGTCGGCCGGGGCCAACCCCATGCCCGTGTGGGGGGGCCTGTCGAAAGTCAGCAGGTCTCGGTGGTGGGCCCGGGCGGTTCGAGCAGGGCCAGCGCCTGTTCGGCGGCCTCCGTGAGCAGGCCGGGCCGGTCGGTCGATCTGCCGATCACGCGAATCCCCTGGAGCAGGACGAGCAGCATCCGGGCCAGGGTCCGCGGGTCCCGCTCGGGTGACAGTTCGCCCTGCGCCCCGGCCCGGATGAGTGCCGAGGTGAGCGCGGTCTCGATGGAGTCCCAGTTGGCCCCGACCCGGCGGGCCATGGCCGGGTCGTGCGGGGCCAGTTCGATCGCCGTGTTGGTGATGAAGCAGCCTCGCCGCTCGTCGTCGGTCGCGGACTCGGCGGCGAACCGGCGCACCACCGCCCGCACGGCCGGCAGCGCGGGCCCCGGCTGGGACAGCTCGGTCACCAGGTCGGGCCCGTGCTGCTCGCCGTACCGCTCCAACGCCTTGGCGTACAGCTCGTGCTTGCTGCCGAACGTCGCGTAGATGCTGGCGCGCGCGATGCCGAGGTGCGTCACGAGGTCCGCCATCGACGTCGCCTCGTAACCGCGCCGCCAGAACAGCTCAAGCGCTGCCTGGAGCGCGGCGTCCGGATCGAACTCCTTGGTCCTGGCCACGTGATCGACCTTAGCTCTATCGAGAACGGTCGGTCAATAAAGGTCGAGGTCCGGGGCGCCACACCCCTCTCGCCCCGGGCGTCTGCGCCCCGTTCGAGCCATCCGGGCCCGTTCCGGCGCGGGCCCTGGGCCCGGTGCCGATTCGTCCGCACAATCGGGCTGCGGGGGAGCACCGGCAGGCGGCGGAAGGAGACCCCATGGAGCGCGGTGCCGAGGGCGGATCGAGCGTACGGGGCGGGCCGCGGGTCGGGCGGCGGCGGTTGCTCGCCTACGGCGCGGCAGCCAGCGGCGGGCTCGCCGCCCACGGCGGGCCCCTGCTGCCGTTCACCCAGGTGGGGACCGGCCGGGCGCACGCCGCGGAGCAGCCACCCACCACACCCACCGCGGAACGGTCACCCGCCGCACACCCCGTACCCGACCCGCGCGCCGTCGACCTGGAAGAGCGCGCGCTCGCGCTCCACCCGCCCGCCTTCCTGCTGGAGAGCGCCGTGCCGCAGGCGCTCACCGCGGGGCCGGGCAGTGCGGTGACGATCGGCGCGGAACACGGCTCGGTCTGCGGGCGGCACGCGCTGCGCTGGGACCACGGGCCAGGCACCCACCTCACCATCACCGCCGACCTGGCCTGGTCGCCCGACCCGTACCGCACCCGGCCGCTCGCCGACCAGGCGTGGCAGGGAACCGTGGACACCTTCGCGGTGTGGATGCACAACGAGCACGCCACCGATGACGCGGTGCGCTTCACCTTCGGGCGGGGCGAACGCGTCGACTGCTGGTTCGACTTCCGGTTGGACTACACCGGGTGGCGTACCGCCTGGCTGCGGTACGTGTACGACCTGCACGGCCGCCCGCGCACCGACATGGACACCTGCCGGATCACCGCACCCCGCCGCAACGGCACGCTCTGGCTCGATCAGATCCTGCTCAACGTCGCCCTGCGGCCCGACGCACCCTGTCGCGACGCGCAGGTCAACCACATCGGCATCGAGGGCGACGGCTGGGACCAACAGCACTGGCAGGCCCTCTACCTCTTCGACAAGTTGCTCACCCGACACCCCGTCGAGACGCCGCCACCCACCGCCGCCGAACGCGCCGGGCTGCGCACCGTGCAGCGCCGCTACCACGACGACTACCTGGCCGGCGGACCACCGGTCACCGACGCATACGTGCAGCAACTCACTGAAAAAACACAGGAGTTGGTGGCGGATCGGGCGGTGTTCTCGTTCCAGGGGCAGATCTATCCGCCGCAGCTCGCCGGCGACCTCACCGCCTTCGTCGACGCCGCCGACCTGAAGGAGGTGACCGGGCTGCTGCGCACCATCGCCCAGGCACACGACGCGGCCGGCCCCGGCACCCCGCACACCGCCCCCCTCGGCGCGCTCTACCTGCGGATCGTCCGCAGGCTGCGGGAGCTCGGCTGGGCGTACGGCAGTTGCCAGGGCACCGTCCACCACCTCGGGTTCGCCCTGGTGGGCTACTACGACTCGGTCGTTCTGATGCGCGAAGTGCTGCGCGGGGCAGGGCTGTTGGAGGCGGTACGCGCCGACCTGAGCTGGCTGGCCGGGCTCGGCAGGCTGCGCCGCGGCTTCGACTTCCGCAACGGGCACGGCTCCACCGCCGACATCCTCAACACCACCGTGCGCGGCATGTTCGCGGTGGCGCTGCTCCAGGACGGCCCGGCCCGCCAAGTCGGCCACCTGCGCGCGCTCAGCGACTGGCTCAGCCGCTACCTGCTGCCCACCGACGGCATCCAGGACGGCCTGAAGGTCGATGGCACCACCTTCCACCACGTCGGCTGCTACCCGGACTACGCCCGCGACGGGTTCACCGGCTGCACCCCCACCGTCTACCTGCTCTCCCGCGGCCCCTTCCGGATCAGCACCGAGGCCCACCGGGCGCTGCGGCACGCCGTACTGACCCTGCGGATCTTCGCCAACACCCTGCACTGGCCGATCCCGCTCAGCGGTCGCAAACCCGAGGGCACCACCGGCCTCACCCCCGCCCCGTACCAGTGGCTGGCCGTCGCCGGCACCCCGGACGGGCGGCAGCCGATCGACCCGGAGGTCGGCGCGGCCTTCCTGCGGCTGCTGCCGGCCCGCCCCACCGAACAACAGCGCGCGGTCGCCGCCCGGCTGACCGCCGCCGGGGTACGCGCCGAACCGTCACCCACCGGCGCCTGGGCGTACAACTACGCCGCGCTCGCCGTGCACCGCCGCGCCGACTGGCAGGTCGTGGTCCGCGGCCACAACCGCTACCTGTGGTCGACCGAGGTGTACGAGGGGGCCAACTGGTACGGCCGCTACAACACCTACGGGCACCTGCACGTACTCCACCGCGGCACGCCCGTCACCAACGAGGCCAGCGGATTCGTGCAGGAGGGTTACGACTGGAACCGGCGCCCCGGCACCACCACCCTCCACCTGCCGTGGGAGGAGCTGCGGGCCGACCTGACCGGCACCATCGAAGAGATGCTGCTCACCGACGAGGCGTTCGCCGGCGGGCACACCATCGACGGCCGCAACGGCATGTTCGCCATGCGGCTGCACGAACACCCCAAGCACGAGGCCAGCCACCGGGCCCGGATCTCCGTCTTCCTCTTCGACAACCGGGTCATCGCCCTCGGCACCGGCATCGGCAACCGCGACCGGCACCACGAGACCGAGACCACCCTCTTCCAGACCCACCTGGACCACCCCGAAGCCCCCACCCACCTGGGCGACCCGCACCCCCTCACCGCCTTCCCCTACCGGCACCCGGACGGCGTCCTCACCGCCGACACCTGGCTGCTCGACGACAAGGGACTCGGCTACTACGTGCCGGCCGGCCAGCGGCTGGCCCTCACCCGCACCACCCAGCACTCCCGGCGGCACGGCAACGGGGCACCCACCCGGGGCGACTTCGCCACCGCCTGGCTCCGCCACGGCACCGCGCCGACCGCGGCCCACTACGCGTACGCCATGGTCATCGGGGCCACCCCCGCCGCCATGGCCGACTTCACCCGGCGGATGGCCGACCCGGCGAGCGCCCCGTACACGGTGCACCGGGCCGACGACGGGGCCCACATCGTCACCGACCGGGCCACCGGCATCACCGGCCACGCCGCCTTCGCCGCCGACCGCGGGCTCGAGGCGGGCGGCGGCGTGCTGCGCGCCGTGGACACCCCGGCGCTGCTGCTCAGCCGCCCCGAAGGACCGGACGTGCTGGTCCTCTCGGTCTGCGACCCGGACCTACGGCTCTACCAGGGGCGCGACCCGGACCAGTACGAGGGCCACCACTACGTCGGCCACTGGAGCCCCTACTCGCGCCCCTGGCTCACCCACCCCAGCCAGGAACACACCCTGCGGGTCAGGCTGCACGGCCGCTGGCGCCTCACGGCGGGGGAGCGCTGCCGGACCAGTACGGCGGGCGACGACACCGTGGTGCACGTACGCACCGTGCACGGGCGACCGGTGCAGATGCGGTTGGTATGCGGCTGAGCCGACCGGGAGCGACAGCCGGCCGCGCCCGGCCCGTTCCGTACGGGAGCCACCCACCCGCGCGGGAGCCACCCACCCGCCGGGAGGCAGAGCACCCCGCGGAAGTCACCCACCCCGCGACAGCCAACCCACCCCCGCCGCGGCTACTTCCCGCTGCCGACCTCCACCAGCCCCGACTCGTACGCGGCGATCACCGCCTGGGCCCGGTCGCGGACGCTCAGCTTGCCGAAGACGCTCGTGATGTGGTTCTTCACGGTGGAGAGGCTGATGTCCATCGAGTCGGCGATCTGCGCGTTGTCGAGCCCGACCGCCATCAGCCGCCACACTTCCAGCTCGCGCGGGGTCAGGTCGCCGACCGTGGCGGTGACGGCCCGGGGGCGGTGCGGAGCGCGTACGTAGGTGGAGATCAGCCGGGTCAGCAGGCGGGGCGCGACCGCCGCTTCGCCGCCGTGCACCACCCGGACCGCGGTGACCAACTCCTCCGGGGAGATGTCCTTGGGCAGGAACCCGGCGGCGCCGGCGCGCAGCGCGGAGACCACGTACTCGTCCATGTCGAAGGTGCTCAGGGCCAGCACTCGGCACTCCGGCAGCTCGTTGGCCAGCCGCTCGGTCGCGGCCACCCCGTCCAGGACCGGCATCCGGATGTCCATCACCACCACGTCCGGCCGCAGCTCCTTGGCGAGGGCCACCGCCTCCGCGCCGTCGGCCGCCTCGCCGATCACGTCGAAGGCCGGATCGGGGGTGAGGATGAGCGCCAACCCGCGCCGCACCAGCGGCTGGTCGTCCGCGATCAACACCCTGATCACCGGCTGGTCAACGGTCCCGCTCATCCCAGTGCCACCCCTTCGTCCACGGCGAGCGGCAACCGGGCCGACACCCGGTACCCGCCCTCGTCCCGCGGCCCCGTCTCCAACGTGCCGCCGTGCAGCACGACCCGCTCCCGCATGCCGACCAGACCGTACCCGGAGCCCGAGCCGAAGCCCGTACCGCCGCCGTCCCCGTCGTCGGTGACCTCGACGGCCACCGCGCCCTCCTCGTACGTGAGCCGCACCCTGGCCCGCGCCCGGCCCGCGTACTTGCGCGCGTTCGTCAGCGCCTCCTGCACGATGCGGAACACCGTCAGGCCCACGCTCGGCGGCAACGGGCGCTCCGCCCCCCGCACGTCGAGCTCGGCCGGCAGCCCGGCCCGGCAGGACTCCGCCACGATGCGCTCCAGGTCGCCGACGCCCGGCTGCGGCTCCGTCGGCGCCTCCTCCACCTCGTCCCCGGCCCGCAGCACGTCGAGGAGCTGGCGCATCTCGCGCAGCGCCATCCGACCCGACCCCTCCAGGGTGATCAGCGCATCGCGCACCACCTCCGGGTCACGGTCCAGGTTGGCGCGGGCGCCACCGGCCATGAGCTGCATGGTCGTGATGTGGTGGGCGACGATGTCGTGCAGCTCGCGGGCGATGCGACGCCGCTCGTCGGCCACTGCACGGTCCGCCCTGCGCTGTTCCTTGGCGGCCTGGTCCCGCTGCCAGTGGTTCATCACCACAGCGGTGATCAGCACGATGACCGCGGCGGCCGTGTTGCCCGAGACGTCCATCGCGTCGGGCAGCGGCCACGCCGTCCGCCTGATCACCGAGCACACCACGGTCGCGACCGCGGCCACCAGCGTGATCCCGTGCCGCTGGGTGCGCGCCACCGTGTACAGGGCGACCGCCATCGTGGCGTTGAAGTGCTGGGTGACCGGCACGGTCAGATTGAGGAGCAGGCCGAGCGCCAGCACCGCCACGAGGACCAGCCGCGGGTAGCGCCGCCGCATCAGCAGCGGCACCGCGGCCAGCACCGTCAGCAGACAGCCGCCCACCGGGACCGACCCGGTGTCGGCGTGCATGGTGAGGGTGAAACCGATCAGGTCGAGCACGGCGGCCCGCGGGGGGGGGCGGCCCCGGGGCCCGGCGCGCCCCGCCCCCCCCCCCCCCCCGCGCCCCCCCCCCCCCGGGGGGGGGGGGGGGGGGGGGGGGGGGGGCGGGCGCCACACCCGCGGCCAGATGCGTGGAGGTAGCCGGGATGTCTC
>NZ_JBEHZD010000142.1:0-14918 GCF_040240285.1 Streptomyces sp. HSW2009
CCCCCCCCGCGGGGGGGGGGGGGGCGCGCGGCGGCGCCCCGGCGGGGGGGGGCGGCCCCCCCCCCGCCCCCCCCCCCCCCCCCCCCCCCCCCCCCCCCCCCCCCCCCCCCCCCCCCTGGCCCGTACCCGCGCCGGGCGCGCCGCTCCTCCCCGCGCCAACCTCCCGCCCCAGAAATCTCTCTTGTCCCACCGGCCCCGGATGGGAGACCGTGGGCGCAGCTCAGCCGGCAACGGGCCGGACGGGGAGCACCGGCGCGGTGACCGCGCGGTGAGCGGTGAAGGAGAGCGATGTTCGCGATTTCGCTGGGGGACGACGGCACGGAGCTGCGCCCGCTTGAGCCGTGGCACGCCGAGGAGTACCTGGCCCACCTCGACCGCTCGCGCGAGCACATCGGCCGGTACGTGCCGCTGCCGGACCGGGCGACCGACGTGGCGTCGGCGCGGGCCTACCTCCAGCGGTACGCGGACAGCCAGGCGGCCGACGCCGGCCGCTTCTACGGCATCTGGCTGGACGACACCCTGGTCGGCGGCGTGCTCTTCTTCGCGTTCGACGCGGCCCAGGGCACCTGCGAGCTCGGCTGCTGGTTGGAGGAGTCCGCCACCGGCCGCGGCCTGATCACCCGCGCCCTGCGCCACCTCGTCGACTGGGCCGTGGACGTCCGCGGCATCCACCGCGTGGAATGGCACGCAGCCTCCCGCAACACCGCAAGCCTGGCCGTCGCCCAACGCCTCGGCATGCAGCGCGAGGGCGTCCTGCGCGAGAGCTTCGTCCACCGCGGCGAGCGGCTCGACATGGAGGTGTGGGCCGTGCTCGCCCCCCAGTGGCGCACGCATCGGGAGACGTTGGGGCGGGGGTGAGGGGGCGGCGCGTGGCCGAAATCGCTTGATCCACACCGCCGTTCCGGGGGACGCTGGGCGGTGGCCGACCGGGGGTCGGTCGGTGGGCTGGGCGATGTGTGGAGGGTTGCGATGTTTGCGATACCGCTGGGGGAAGACGCCGCGGAGCTACGGCCGCTTGAGCCCTGGCACGCCGAGGAATATTTCGCGCACATCGATCGCTCCCGCGCGCACATCGGGCGGTACATCGGTCTCGCCGACGCCGCCGCCGACCCGTCCGCGGCCCGCGCGTTCCTCCAGTCGTACGCGGAGAAGCTGGCGGCCGACCGCGGGCGGATCTACGGCATCTGGCTTGAGGGCACGCTCGTCGGCGGCGTGCTGTTCCGCACCTTCGACGCGGCGCAGGGCACCTGCGAGGTCGGCTGCTGGCTGGAGGAGTCCGCCACCGGCCGCGGACTGATCACCCGCGCCCTGCGCCACCTCATCGACTGGGCCGTGGACGTCCGCGGCGTGCACCGCGTGGAGTGGCACGCGGACTCGGCCAACGCGGCGAGCCTGAAGACCGCCGCGCGCCTCGGCCTGTCCCGCGACGCCGTGCTGCGCAGCAGCTTCGTCCGGCACGGCGAGCGGCGGGACGCCGAGGTGTGGTCGGTGCTGGCCCCTGAGTGGCGCGCGCACCGGGAGACGCTGGCGCGCGGCTGACCGGCGACTGGTCTGCGACTGGCCCTCGGCCGACCTGCACACCCGGCCCGTACGACGACGCACCACGCCCACCGGGCGTACGGACGCCCCGCAGGCCCCGTACGCACCAGGGCGGGGGGGGGGGGGGGGGGGGGGCGCGGCGCCCCCCCCCCCCCCCCCCCACGGCGGCCAGGCCCCGCTGACCGCTTCGCGGAACTCGTCCCCGAGAGCCTGCTCGCTGTCGACGGACGTCACGCTGACGACCGCGGCGTCGGGGTCGGGCGGGCCGGATTCGCCGGGGCGGCGTCGATATACACGCAACGTCATCAGGTGCTCCATGACCTGGTCTCCCACGGGGGTAGCTCGTAACTGTCTTGCCCTGGCCAAGGCTTGACTGGCCATCAGTCGACCCTCTAGCAAGGGGTAGTCCGGTCGCTGAATGTGACCGGACACTCACAGCATCGGCCCGGTGTGCCTGGGTCGCTAGCGGTAGTGGCTTAAAACCGCAAGTGTTAAAGCGGGCAGAGGGAAGAAGGAGTGGCAACGTTGGTCATGGAGACGGACAACGGAGCGCCGGCCTCGCTGGCGGGATTCCTCGGCAAGCAACTGCGTAAGCACCGCGAGGAACGAGGCTGGTCCCAAACGGAGTTGGCGATCAAGGCGCACACCACCGGAGCCATGATCAGCTACGTGGAGAACGCGAAGCGCGTGCTCACCGAGGGTTTGGCGGGCGATATCGATGGGGCGCTCGGCGTCGACTTCTTCGTCGAGCTCTCGCCGCTGGTCATTGCGCACGCGTATCCGTCGTGGTTCCTGCCGTACGTCGAGTTGGAGCGCGAAGCAAACGCCATCCGTTCGTTCCAGAGCCAAATCATGCCGGGGCTGCTGCAAACCGAGGCGTACGCGCGGGCCATGCTTGCCGCGGTACGGCCGGACAACCTGGACGACCTCGTCGCCGCCCGGATGACGCGACAGGCTGTGTTCGAGCGTGACGAGCCACCGCATACGTGGTTCATCGTGGAGGAGCAGGTGCTGCGTCGCAGGATTGGCGGCCTGGCAGTGATGCGCGACCAACTTCAGCGCCTGTTGTCCGCCATGCAACACCCGCGCTGTGTGCTTCAGATCATCCCAGAGGAAGTAGCCGCGCACCCGGGGCTGGCGGGTCCGTTCACGATGCTGGCCTTCGATCAGGAACAGGAGGACAATCCTCCGCACGACGTGTTGTACGTCGACGGCTTCTCGCGGGGGCGGACCGTGATCGACCCAACCGAGGTCAGCGAGGGAGCCCGCGCCTATGATCTGCTCAGGAGCTACGCCCTGTCGCCGGAGGAGTCGGCCGACCGCATCGGCGCATATCTGGAAGGACTGACGAAGCGATGAGCAGCGTGAACACACGGCCTGTCTGCTGGCGCACATCCAGTTACAGCAGCACTAACGGTGGTGAGTGCGTGGAGGTCGGTTTCGGCACGCCGAACGCCGTCCCGGTCCGCGACAGCAAGGACCCTCAGGGCCCGGCCCTCGCATTCGACACCGCGGCGTGGACCGCGTTCGTGACGAGCGTGAAGACCGGCGACTTCGACGCCTGATCCCCCTCGACGTACGTCCGGGCCCCCGACCACAAGGCGAACGGCTTGGGTTCTAACGGTCCTCGCAACACCCGTGATCTGTGGGAGTTGCGAGGACCGTGGGCTTTGGGCGGGACGATCCTGCTGGGTTGCGGGAGTGTTTCCTTGCACGGCTGGATGCGGTGGGGAATGTGACTGTGGTGGCGCGTGAGCTGGGGGTGAACCGGAACACCGCCTTCGGCTGGGCCAGGAAGGCCGGACGGAACTCGGTGCGCCTGCCACGGCGGCATCCTCGGCGCGACGAGTACGAGCGGCTTCGGGCCGCTGGTGTCGCGCGTCGGGTGGCTGCCCGGCAGGTCGGTGTGAACGAGCGCACGGCCAAGGACTGGGACTGGGGCGTCAAGAAGAGCCGCTCTTCGCGTACTTACGCCGACGGGCGGCGTGTCGACTACACCACCGGGACCGTCACGATGGGCGGTGTGACCACGGCACCGGTGGGCCTGACAGCCCTGGAGAAGCAGCTTCACCCGCGGTTCCTGACGCTCGCCGAGCGCGAGAAGATCCGCGATCTCCGCGCGGCGGGCCAGTCACTGAGGGCGATCGGACGTGCCCTGGGACGGCCGGCGAGCACGGTCAAGCGGGAGATCGACGCGAACTCCGGCAGCGAGGGCTACCAGCCCTATGCCGCCCACCGCGCCGCTGCCGCGCGCAGGCCCCGGCCCAAGGACCGCAAACTGCTGCGCGAGGGAGGGCTGCGCCGCTTCGTCCAGGACGGACTGCGCAGGAGGTGGTCACCGGAGCAGATCTGCCACGCTCTGACTACGGAGTATCCCAACGACGAGAGCATGCGGGTGAGCGTGGAAACGATCTACCAAGCGCTGTACTTCCAGGCCCGCGGCGGCCTCAAACGGGAAGTCCAAGCAGCCATCCGCTCCGGCCGCACCCGCCGCAAGCCACGCCGGGACCCGCAGCGGCGCACTCCCCGGTTCCTCGACCCGATGGTGATGATCAGCGATCGCCCCGCCGACGTCGAGGACCGGGCGGTGCCCGGGCACTGGGAAGGCGACCTCATCATCGGCGCGGGCGGCCGTTCCGCGATCGCCACCCTGGTCGAGCGCAGCACCCGCTACACCCTGCTGGTCCACCTGCCGGGCGGAGCCCACGACGCCGAGACCGTCCGCGATGGCCTCGTCACCACGATCCAGACCCTGCCCGACCACCTACGCGGCTCCCTCACCTGGGACCAGGGCAGCGAGATGGCACGCCACCAGCAGTTCAGCATGGCCACCGGCATGCCCGTCTACTTCTGCGACCCCGCCTCACCCTGGCAACGCGGCTCGAACGAGAACACCAACGGGCTGCTGCGGCAGTACTTCCCCAAAGGCACCGACCTGAGCATCCACACTCCCGAAGACCTCGAACACGTCGCCCAGGAACTCAACGGCCGCCCACGCAAAACGCTCGGCTGGGCTACCCCAGCCGAGCGCCTACGTGATCTACTCACCACCTAAAACCAAGTGGTGTTGCAACGACCCCTTGAACCCAAGCGGTCGGGGGCCCCGCTGTGCCCGGGCCGAATGGCCCGGCAACACATCGGGCACATTCGTGACCTTGGCTTTTTCCGTATGCGAGAACGCCGTTGACACTCGCCATGTGCTGGGGGTTGAACGACGAATGGCATGGCCCACCGCCGTACGAGGTGCCCTGAAGACGGGGTCGGATCGAGAAGTGGTCGCCGTCTACCCCTACCGGTCGGCCTGCCCGTCGACCGTCTGGACCGAGCTGATCTCGCAGGCGCACGAAGACATCGCACTGGCCGGCTTCACCAACTACTTCCTGTGGACGCAACAGCCGCACTTCGCCCGTACGATCACGGACAAGGCGCGGGCCGGGTGCCGGGTGCGCTTCCTCCTCGGTGACCCGGAGAGCGTCACGACGCGACAGCGCGAGGACGTCGAAAAGAGCGCGCTCACGGTTTCGACGCGCATCAGGATCAGCATCGCGGAGCTGGACAAGCTCCGGGAGAGCGGCATCGAGGCCCGGTTCAGCAGCGCCGCCGACGCGCCGTCACACCTCGCGCTCAGCGTCTTCCGCTTCGACTCCACCGCACTGGTCACCCCCCACCTCGCCTCCGGCGTGGGCCACGACTCCCCACTGCTCCACCTCCGCCGCACGGGCCCCGGCGGCATGTTCGACCGCTTCTGCCAACACCACCTGGAAGAACTCTGGGAACGCAGCCGCCCCATGGAAGCGAACTGACGACTGCCTGCCGGCCCCAGTCGTATCGTGACCGTCGCCGCGCGCCGCCGTCGTGCCGTCGGTGGCATCGCCGAGTGATGCAGAAGTCGTACGGCCGCCCCGTGCGAAACGCGCCCCCAGATCAGCCAACGATCGGATACGGGGATCGGACGCCCTACCGCAACCACCGACCGGTGCAGCAGAGTTGATGGATCCGATCCTGAAGGGTTGCGCTCATGACCGAGCAGTGGATCAAGTCCTCGTACAGCTCGACCAATGGCGGCGATTGCATCGAGTGGGCGCCTGGCCGTGTGCTCATGACGGGCGTTGTCCCGGTGCGTGACAGTAAGGACCCGCACGGCCCGGCTCTCGGGTTTGGCCCGGCTGCCTGGTCCGCGTTCGTGGCGGGTCTGAAGGCCG
Source organism: Streptomyces sp. HSW2009 (assembly GCF_040240285.1). Taxonomy (NCBI): domain Bacteria; kingdom Bacillati; phylum Actinomycetota; class Actinomycetes; order Kitasatosporales; family Streptomycetaceae; genus Streptomyces; species Streptomyces sp. HSW2009. Next base: position 5,742 of record NZ_JBEHZD010000142.1, read on the forward strand.
GCGACTTCGAGGTCTGATCCCCTTCCGTCCGTTTCGGAAAGGTCGCGCTACATGTCCGAGCAGTGGATTAAGTCCAGTTACAGCTCACCCAACGGTGGCGATTGCATCGAGTGGGCCCCCGGCCGCGTGCTGACGACGGGTGTCGTCCCGGTCCGTGACAGCAAAGACCCGTACGGCCCCGCTCTCGCATTCGACACGGCTGCCTGGTCGGCCTTCGTGGTGGGCGTGAAGACCGGAGACTTTGACGCCTGACCCCATTTCGTACGCCTCGGAAAGGCCGCATCGGATGATCGAGCAATGGATCAAGTCCTCGTACAGCAACAACGGCGGCAACTGCGTCGAGTGGGCCCCGACACAGGTGGCCGCGTCCGGCACCATCCCCGTCCGTGACAGCAAGGACCCGCACGGTCCGGCCCTCGGATTCGGCACGGCTGTCTGGTCGGCCTTCGTCGCGGCCGTGAAGACTGACGACTTCGTCGACTGATCTCCTGCCATCTGCGTTTCAGAAAGGTTGCATTACATGACCGAGCAGTGGATTAAGTCCTCGTACAGTTCGACCAACGGCGGCGAATGCATCGAATGGGCGCCCGGCCGTGTACTGACGACGGGCGTTGTTCCGGTGCGCGACAGTAAGCACCCACATGGTCCGGCTCTCGCGTTCGGCACGGCTGCTTGGTCCACGTTCGTGGTGGGTGTGAAGACCGGTGACTTCGATGCCTAGCCCTCGCTCCGTACGAGTCGGAGAGGAGTGTGCGCCATGACTGCACAGTGGCTCAAGTCCAGCTATAGCTCACCCAACGGCGGCAACTGTGTCGAGTGGGCCCCGTCGGAAGTGGCCGGATCCGGTGTCGTTCCGGTGCGTGACAGCAAGGACCCGCACGGCCCGGCTCTCACGTTCGGCACGGCTGTCTGGTCGGCGTTTGTCGGGGCCGTGAAGGCCGGCGACTTCGACGCTTGACCTTCCTCCGTCCGACTTCGGAAAGGGTGCACCGCATGATCGAGCAGTGGATCAAGTCCAGTTACAGCTCAACCAACGGTGGCAACTGTGTCGAGTGGGCCCCCACCCGCGTATTCGCGGCCGGTGTCGTCCCCGTCCGTGACAGCAAGGACCCCCACGGCCCGGCTCTCGCATTCGACACGGCTGCCTGGTCGGCCTTCGTTGCGGCCGTGAAGACCAGCGACTCCGTCGCCTGATCCCTTCCGTACGCCCGGAAAGGCTGCACCGTATGACCAAGCAGTGGATCAAGTCGAGCTATAGCGGCCCCAACGGTGGCGACTGCATCGAGTGGGTGCCCGGCGACGCATCCGCCACCGGCACCATCCCCGTCCGTGACAGCAAGTCCCCCCACGGCCCGGCCCTCGTATTCGACACGGCTGCCTGGTCGGCCTTCGTCGCGAGCGTGAAGAGCGGCGACTTCGTCGCCTGATCCCCTTCCGTACGCCTGGAAAGGCCACATCGCATGGCCGAGCAATGGATCAAGTCGAGCTACTCCAACGGTGGCGGCAACTGCATCGAATGGGCGCCCGGCCACGTACCGGGCACCGGTGTCGTCCCGGTCCGCGACAGCAAGGCCCCCCACGGCCCAGCCCTCGCATTCGACCCGCCCACCTGGTCCGCGTTCGTCGCCGTCGTGAAGAGCGGCGGCTTCGTCGCCTGATCCCGCCACACCGGCCGGGCCCCGTACGGCAGTGGCCCCGCTACCCCCTCCGCAACACCACCATGCTGCGATCCACCAGCGTCAAACGATCCCCCGCCCGTGCCATCGGCCCCGCGCCAGGGGAAACCCCGTCGGGGAGCGCCGTGTCCACCACCACCTGCCAGTGGTCGCCGTGGTGCGGCGGCAGTGTGAAGTCCAGCGGGGCGCTGTCCGCGTTGAACAACAGCAGGAACGAGTCGTCGCGGACGCGCTCCCCACGCGGGCCCGGTTCCGAGATCGCGTCGCCGTTCAGGAAGACCATCAGCGCGTTGGCCGGCGCCGCCTGCCAGTCGCGCTGGCGCATCTCCGTGCCCGAAGCCGTGAACCATGCGATGTCGGACAGCGCGTCGTGCGTGCCGGTCACCGGGCGGCCGTGGAAGAAGCGGCGGCGGCGGAAGACCGGGTGGTCGCGGCGCAGCCACACCAGCGACCGGGTGAAGGCGAGCATCCGGCGGGCCTCCAGGTCCGCCGCGGCGGCCGGCTCGCTGTCGCCCGCCGGGGCCGGCGTCGGGGTCGCGGCCGGGGGCGGCCAGCGCACCCACGCGACCTCGTTGTCCTGGCAGTACGCGTTGTTGTTGCCGTGCTGCGTGCGCCCGAACTCGTCGCCGTGGCTGAGCATCGGCACGCCCTGCGACAGCAGCAGCGTCGCGACGAAGTTCCGCATCTGCCGCGCGCGCAGCGCCCGTACCCGCGGGTCGTCGCTCTCGCCCTCCACGCCGCAGTTCCACGACCGGTTGTCGTTCTCGCCGTCCCGGTCGTCCTCGCCGTTGGCCGCGTTGCGCTTGCGCTCGTACGTCACCAGGTCGCGCAGCGTGAAGCCGTCGTGGCAGGTGACGAAGTTGATCGAGGCCAGCGGGCGGCGGCCGTCGCCCTGGTACAGGTCGGACGAGCCGGTGAGCCGGGACGCGAACTCCGCCAGCGTGCGCGGCCGGCCGCGCCACAGGTCGCGCACCGTGTCCCGGTACTTGCCGTTCCACTCGGTCCACAGCGGCGGGAAGTTGCCCACCTGGTAGCCGCCCTCGCCCACGTCCCACGGCTCGGCGATCAGCTTCACCCGGCTGACCACCGGGTCCTGCTGCACCAGGTCGAAGAACGAGGACAGCCGGTCCACCTCGTGGAACTGCCGGGCCAGCGTCGCCGCCAGGTCGAACCTGAACCCGTCCACGTGCATCTCGCTCACCCAGTAGCGCAGCGAGTCCATGATGAGTTGGAGCACGTGCGGGTGGCGCATCAGCAGCGAGTTCCCCGTGCCCGTGGTGTCCGTGTAGTGCCGCAGGTCGTCGGCGGCCAGCCGGTAGTACGAGGCGTTGTCCAGGCCGCGGAAGGAGAGCGTGGGACCGGTGTGGTCGCCCTCGGCCGTGTGGTTGTAGACCACGTCCAGGATGACCTCGATGCCGGCCTGGTGCAGGGCCCGCACCGCCGACTTGAACTCCAGCACCTGCTGCCCGCGGTCCCCCCAGGAGGCGTACGCGTTGTGCGGGGCGAAGAACCCGATCGTGTTGTACCCCCAGTAGTTGGCGAGCCCCGCGTCCACCAGCCGGTGGTCGTGCACGAACTGGTGCACCGGCATCAGCTCCAGCGTCGTCACGCCCAGCTCCGTCAGGTGCTCGATGACGGCCGGGTGCGCCAGCGCCGCGTACGTGCCGCGCAACTCGTCCGGCAGCTTCGGGTGGCGCATCGTCAGGCCCTTGACGTGCGCCTCGTAGATGACGGTGCGGTGGTAGTCGGTGCGCGGCGGCCGGTCGTCGCCCCAGTCGAAGTACGGGTTGACCACCACCGAGGCCATCGTGTGCGGGGCCGAGTCCGCGTCGTTGCGCCGCTCGGGCCGCCCGAAGGGGTAGCCGTAGACGGCCTCGCCCCAGTCGATCCGGCCGCTGACCGCCTTGGCGTACGGGTCGAGCAGCAGCTTCGCCGCATTGCAGCGGTGGCCCCGCTCGGGCGCGTACGGGCCGTGCACCCGGAAGCCGTACCGCTGACCCGGCATCACGCCCGGCAGATAGGCGTGCCGGACGAACGCGTCGGTCTCCCGCAGTTCCACGGCGTCCTGGGTGCCGTCGTCGTGCAGCAGGCACAGTTCGATCCGGTGCGCGACCTCGGAGAAGACCGCGAAGTTGGTTCCCGCGCCGTCGTAGGTGGCGCCCAGGGGGTACGGCTGACCTGGCCAGACCTGCATGAGTTCGACTCTTCCACTTCGCCAGGGCCGCACGGGCGCCCCGCGCGGCCGACCGGAACGGGGCCGTGGTCCAACGAGCGCGCACGCCGGGATGTTTCGGTTGAATCTGGGCGATTGGTGGTACGAGGTGGCGGCTGGGAGGCGGCGGGGTGAAGGGGGGTCAGGCGGGCCGAAGCGCCCCGAAGCCGTTCGGAGCGGGGCGAAGCCGTACGGTGGGGGCCGCGGGGGCTTGCCGACGGGCCGCCGGGCGGCGAGGGTGGGCGATCGGCGGCGGCGCGTTGTCGTAGAGCTGACCTGCTGAGGCTGCACCGGCTCCCCGCATCGCAGTAGTCTGCCTTGATCGTTGGACGGGGGCGGGAAGGCGGTGCACGGGTGAGCGCGGGTGGGTGGGAGCGGCCGTCGGGGGAGGAGACGACCCCGGGAGGTGGCGCCACCGATGCACCTCCTGGCGCGGTCTCCCTGGTCAGGCCGGTGGAGATCGGAGCGGAACTGGACTGGGGCAGCGACGCGTGGGCCGAGGTGCACACGCGCGCACGGCGCGCCGGACGCGCCTACATCTGGCTGAATCTGGTCGAACAGCGGCTGCGGGCGGTGGTGGCCGCGGTGCTGCAACCCGTCTACGAGCCGGTGCACGGCGACGACTGGGTGGTCGCCGCCGCGGGCCCGGCCGGCCAGGAGTGGGTCCAGCGGGCGGTCGCCGTCCGTGAGGTCAGCCGCCGCAAGGGCTACCTCCTGGACCCGGCCGACGACAATGTCGTCAGCTTCCTGACGCTGCCCCAGTTGCGCGAACTCCTCGTCCAGCACTGGCCCTGCTTCGCGCCGTACCTGGACGACCGGCGCGATCTGGAACTCGCCCTCGACGAGCTCGAAGTCACCCGCAACGTGGTCTCCCGCAACCGCGCGCTCTCCCAGAACGTGCTGGACCAGGCCGAGCGCGCCTCGGCCAGGCTGCTGGACATCCTGGGCGGCGGCACCGGCGGCCCGGCCACCGACCGGCTGCCCATCGACGCCGTCGAAGACCTGGTCGGCGACCGGTACGCGGACGTGGTCAGTGTGCACGCCGACCGGGTCCGGCTCCAGCGGCAGCTCCCGGCCGAGGACCTGTTCAGCAGCGCGCGGCGGCTGGACGCGCTCGGCATAGGTCTCAACCTGCTGGTGCAGAACTACTCGGGCCGCCGGCTGGTGCGGCTCGCGGAGACCGGCTGCCGGATACGGCTGCTCTTCCTCAACCCGGCCAGCAGCGCCGTGCGCCGCCGCGAGCGGGAGCTCGGCATGAAGAAGGGCGAGCTCAGCCGCGCGGTGGAGATGAACATCCTGCACATGCGCCGGGTGCGGTCCAGCCTGCGCGACCCCGGGGCCTTCGAGATCCACGTCTTCGACGAGACGCCCCGGGTGACCGCCTACCTCATCAACGGCGACTCCGCCGACGGCATCGGCGTCATCCAGTCCTATCTGCGCAAGGCGCGCGGCATGGAGGCCCCGGTCCTGGTGCTGCGCGCCGGCGGCCGGGACCGCGAGGTGGTGCGGGCCGGCACGGTCGACATGGGCGCCGATAACAGCCTCTTCGAGGTCTACCGCGAGGAGTTCGAGGGCGTCTGGGCGGACTCCCGGCCGGTTTCTTGAGGAGTGTGCTTGAGGGGCGCGGCCGTGGGCGGGGGCGCTGGGCTCGGGGGCAGCGCCAGCGGGGCCGTCTTCGTGGGGGCGCCGTCCCGCCGGGTGGCACAGTCCTGCGAGGCGGGCGCCGCCCTGTTGATCGGTCGCCGGCCGCCCCGCGTGGGGCGATGTGTCCCCGTACGTCCGGCCGTCGTACGCCCCGCCGCGTGTCCTGCCGCGCCGCCCCCAGGCGCATCGGTACCGCGCGATACGCTGCGTGAACCTGCCAAGACGGGAGAGGGAACAGCGACGTGAGTATGCCCCCGCAGCAGCCCGGGTCCGGTGCCCCGGAGGGCGGCTGGCCGCCCGGTCAGCCCGGAGCCGGCGGGCAGCCGCACCCCGCGCCCGGCCCCTACGGCTACCCCCAGCAGGGCGTGCCGTACGGCCAGCCGGCGGGCCAGCAGCCCCCGTACGGACAGCCCGGTTACGGGGCGCAGCCCGGGCCCGGCTACGGCGCCCCGTACCCGGGCGGTCCCGGGGCCGGTGGGCCGGGGCAGCAGCCGCCGGGCGGCTCGGGCAAGAAGGTGGCGGTCGTGGTGGCGGCGGTGCTCGCCGGGGCGCTGGCCATCGGCGGCGTGGTCTTCGCCGTCAGCGACCGGGGCGGCGACGACGGCAAGCGGGACGAAGCGAAGGTCGACACCTCGACCGACCCCTCCCCGAAGCCCAGCACCAGCGAGGACGCGCCCACCCCGAAGCCTTCTCCGTCGAGCGGTCGCGACCTGGACGCGGACGACCCGAGCACCACCTACCGGGTCGTGCTGCCCAAAACGCTGGAGAACGGCGCGTACACGATGGCCAAGGACCTCAGCTCGCCGGCGGACGACCAGGTGCCGGACAGCGGCAGCGGCGCGTCCGGCGTGAAGCCGAAGATCGGGCGCTACGCGAACGCGAGCCGCGAGCGGGAACTGGTGGTCAACGGGCTCAACGGCACCTTCGCCAGCCCCGCCTACGCCAAGGACAGCTTCCTCAGCGGGATGGAGAGCAACGACGACGCCGAGGTGGGCGTACCGCGCCGGGAGATCACCCCGCCGGGCTCGAAACGCACGCTGAGCTGCGAGGTCGTGATCAAGGAGCAGAACGGCCAGGAGATGGTGATGCCGATGTGCATCTGGGCCGACACCTCCACGCTGGTCGCCGTGGTGGAGAACGACATGGACAACTGGGGCGCGGAACCGACCTCGATCGACCTGGACGGGTTCGCCGCCCGGGTGGTCAAGATGCACGGGGAACTGTTGGTGCCGAACGCGTCGTGAGGCCCGGATCGTCGTCGGCGGTCCGGGGTGGGATGCGGCGGTGCGGGGTCGGGTGGGGCCGCGGTGTGTGCCCGTGGGCAGCACCCGTGGGCGGCGCCCGCGAAGGCGTGCATAGCGCAACAACTCGGACATTTCTCTCTGTTGGGTGGGGCGATGGCGGGGCGTGCGGCGGTGCCCGGTGCCGGACGGGTTGTCAGTGGCGCGTGCGAGGCTGTTGAACAACAGGGGGACGCACCACGAAGGAGGGCCGCCATGGGCTGGCACCGAGAGCTGCTGATCGGATTCGACCTTGAGACCACGGGCACCGACCCGGACCAGGCGCGGATCGTGACCGCGGCGGTCGTCGAGGTCAGGGGCGGGGAAGTGGTCGGCGGCCGGGAATGGTTGGCCGACCCGGGCATCCCGATCCCACAGGACGCGGTCGCCGTGCACGGCATCACCAACGAGCGGGCGGCGGCCGACGGCCGGCCAGCGCCCGAGGTGGTGGAGGAGATAGCGGAGGTGCTCGTGGCCCACTGGCGGGCCGGCACCCCGATCGTGGCGTACAACGCGGCGTTCGACCTGAGCATGCTCGCCGCCGAGCTGCGCAGGCACGGGCTGCCCTCGCTGGCCGAGCGGCTGGGCCAGGAGGAGATAGGGCCGGTCGTCGACCCGTACACGATCGACCGCTCGGTCGACCGGTACCGCAGGGGCAAGCGCACGCTGGAGGCGGTCTGCGGGCACTACGGCGTGGTGCTCGACCGGGCGCACGAGGCCCGCTCGGACGCCGTGGCCGCGGCCCTGGTCGCCTGCGCGGTGGCCGAGCGCCACGCCCAGGTGGCCGAGCTCGACCTGTGGGAGCTGCACCACAAGCAGGTCGGGTGGTACGCGGAATGGGCCGCCGGCTTCCAGACCTGGCTGCGCAGCAAGGGCACCAGCGACGCGGTGGTGGACGGCAGTTGGCCACTGCGCGGGGCCCGCGCGATAGCGGGCTGAGCGGCAGCGGGCGGGGCGTGCGGAGGGGAGGGGCGGACCGGATGTGAAGGGTCCGGGCGCGAGGGGGGCGTGTACGAGGGGGTTGGGTGTGGGTGACTGGGGTGTGGGTGACTGGGTGGCCGGGTGTGGGGTGAGGTGGGTTGGGCTGGGTTGGGTTGGGGTGGGTCAAGTGTGAGCGAGCTGGGTGTGTGGGTTGGGCGTGGGGTGAGGCGGGTTGCGTTGGGTTGGGTGTGGGCGAGCTGGGTGGGTGCGGGATGGCTGGGCGTGGGATGAGGCGGGACAAGTGGGTGCGGGTTGGGTGTGAAGGTGGGGCCCGAGGCCCGCTGGGTGTGTGGTGGGCTACAGCGCCGACCAGCGGACGGTTTCGTCGCCGCTGCGCAGCGAGGCCACCCGGCGCTCGAACTCCGCCAGGGCGCGCGGATCGCCCGGGGCGTGCTGGGCCACCCAGGCGCAGCTAGCCGTCTCGCGGGCGCCGCGGAGCACGGAGCAGCCCGGCCACTCGCGGACGTCCCAGCCGTAGCCGGTGGCGAACTCCGCGTAGGCCGCGGCGCCGAGACCGTACCGGTCGCGGGTGAGCGCCATCACCACCAGATCGTGTTCGCGCAGGTCGTCGGAGAAGGTCTCCAGGTCGACCAGGGCCGGGCCGGCCGCGCTGACGTGCACGTTGCGCGGCAGCGCGTCCCCGTGCAGCGGGCCGGGGGCCAGGTGCGGCACCAGCGCGTCGGCCGCCGCCGCGAACCCGTCCCTGCGGTCGCGCAGGTACGCGGCGTCGGCCGGGTCGATCGCGTCGCCGGCCAGCCGCAGCCAGCGCTCCACCCCGCCCAGCAGGTCGCGGCGCGGCAGCGGGAACGGGGGCCGGGGCAGGGCGTGCACGCGGCGCAGCAGCGTGGCGAGGTCGGCCGGGGCGGCCGGGCGGACGGCCGGCGGCAGCCGGTGCCAGACCGTCACCGGCAGGTCGTCGACGAGCAGCGCCCGCGGTTCCGCGGGCCGGACCGCCGGCACGTCGTGCTCGGCCAGCCAGGCCGCGATGCGCGGCTCGCGGTCGGCCCGCTCCCACAGCCCGCGTTCGCGACCCACCTTGACCACGGTGGATTCGAGCGCGAACACGGCGTTCTCGCCCAGGCTGAGCAACCGCGCCGCATCGGGCGCGGACGCGAAGCCGCCCGCGGCCAGCACCCGCCGGGCCCGCTCCTCGGTGAACGCCTCACTCACGCCGTACTCCCCACACCACGTTGGTCTGCTCTGCCCCTGGTCTCCCCTCAGCTTCTCGCACGCTGCGGGGAGCGTGGTGAGTGGGCCCCGGTGGGTGGGTCCCGGTGGGGCAGGGGCGGCGGGTGCGGGATCAGCGGGGTGGGGCAGGCCCCGCCCCCCGCAGGCTGGGGTCCCGTGGGGGGCGGGGCGCGGGGGGGTGGCGGGGGGGGTGTTA
>NZ_JBEHZD010000143.1:0-14882 GCF_040240285.1 Streptomyces sp. HSW2009
CCACCCGGCCGGACACCGCCGGGGGCCACGCGGCCCGGGGGCTCCGCGCCGCCCGGGGCGGGGCGTGCGGTGACGGGGATGCCGCGCGCCACGCGCTCGTCGGCCCGTCCGATCAGCCAGTCCCGACTGGGGACCACGAGGCCGGCCGGGGTGAAGGCGATCTTCCGTAGTTCGCTGTGGCTGCCCGAGTCCTTCCGCCACAGCCCGCTGACGATGTCCACCGCCTCCTCGGGCGAGGAGGCGAACTCCAGCCCGGCGTAGACGGGGGCACATGCGTCGAGGCCGAGGTCTTGGGCGGACAGTCGTCTGCCGAGGCGCCGGGTGAAGACCTCGGCGATCAGTGCCGGGGTCGTGCCGCGCGGCTGCTGCCCGCGCAGCCAGCGCGTCACCGACGTCTTGTCGTATCGCAGGTCAAGGCCGTGCTCAAGCCCCAGCTGGTCCACGCGCCGGGCGAGGCCGGCGTGCGAGAAACCGGCTTCGGAAATGAGCGCGGCGAGCTGACGGTTAGGGGTGTGCTGCGGGGGTCGTTCCGTCATCAGCCTGCCGGTCTCCCTGGATCGCATCGCTCTGTGGAACGGCGTGAATTTAGCGGTTGACAGTGCCCTCCTCGCCACCTTCGCCCCACATTCATCCGATCGTGTGAGAAGCGATGAGATACGTAACGCCCATGTGCCGTCCGACCTGCTCCCTTGCAGGCCCGCGCGGGTCCCTGTGGGCGCGCGCCGCCCACCTCAGGCTTCGGCCCGGCCTTGCGCCGGCCTCCGTCGGGCCTCCGGCGCGGCACGCCCGCGCCCCCGTCGCGGCCGGCTCCCGGCACGGCTCGATCTCGCCCCTGCCACCGTCCGCGCACCGGCTCGCCGCGCCCTTCGCACGCCCGTGCCCCCGCCGTGCCCCTCGTCGCGCTCTCCCCCGCCCCTTGGCAGCCCCTTGGCCACCACTGCCGTCGTGTGGTGGCACTCCTCTAGCGGCCCCTGACCGGTGCGAACCCCCGTACCGGGCCCGCTTCCGTCTCCCCTTCCACCGCCCGACCTGCGGCGAAACGGCCGCTGCGCCCCGGCGCCCGGCGCAGTGGGGCGCAGCCGGGCACGGCGCCGGGACGGCCGCGTGCCGGCTGCCCCGGCCACCGCCGTACAGTGACTGAGGCGCAACGGTTGCGAATGTGTTCGAAGGAGCTGCCATGGGGGTTCCCCAGCCAAGCGGAGATCAGAGCGAGCTGCGCTTCGTCCACCTGGGCTTCGGTGCAGAGGCCGTCGAGTACCAGGAGGCGTGGCAGCAGCAGCGCCAGGTGCACGCGGCCCGCTTCGCCGACGAGATCCCCGACACCTGCCTGCTGCTCGAACACCCCGCGGTGTACACGGCGGGGCGGCGCACCGAGGACAGTGAGCGCCCGCTGGACGGCACCCCGGTGGTGGACGTGGACCGCGGCGGCAAGATCACCTGGCACGGCCCCGGCCAGCTCGTCGGCTACCCCATCCTCAAGCTGCCGCGCCCGGTGGACGTGATCGCCCACGTGCGCCGGCTCGAAGAGGCCCTCTTGCGCACCTGTGCGGAGCTGGGTCTTGAGACCACCCGGATCGAGGGCCGCAGCGGGGTGTGGGTGCTCGGCGACCCCGTCGAGCAGCGCCCGGCCATCGGCGGGCTGAGCCTGGACCTCGACCCGCGGCTGACCGACGACGAGTTCGACGCCCGGCTGAACGGCCCCGAGTACGCCCCGTCCAACGCGGGCCAGCGCCGCGAGGACCGCAAGCTGGCGGCGATCGGCGTGCGCATCGCCAAGGGCGTGACCATGCACGGCTTCTCACTGAACTGCAACCCGGACAACACCTCGTTCGACCGCATCGTGCCGTGCGGCATCCGGGACGCCGGTGTGACCTCGCTCTCCCACGAACTCGGTCGGGACGTGTCGGTGGCCGAGGTGCTGCCGCTGATCGAGCGGCACCTGACCGCCGTGCTGGACGAAAGCCTGCCGCTGCCCCGCGCCGTGTAGCCGGATAGCTGCCGGATGGCTGGGGCGCCGCCCCGTCGTTCCGCGCGAGCCATTCCGCGCCCATTCCGCGCGAGCGGAATGCACCCCGCAGCTCACGGGTTGGTCTCGACAGAAGAGCACGTGTTGTACGGGCGTACCCTGGTGTTCGCCGAAGATTCGAAAGCCGCGCCAAGCGAAGTGGAGTGCCGGACGTGTCCGCAGTCGCACCCGATGGACGCAAAATGCTGCGCCTGGAGGTCCGGAACAGCCAGACCCCCATCGAGCGCAAGCCCGAGTGGATCAAGACCCGGGCGAAGATGGGTCCCGAGTACAACCAGTTGCAGAAACTGGTGAAGACCGAGGGCCTGCACACGGTGTGCCAGGAGGCTGGCTGTCCCAACATCTTCGAGTGCTGGGAGGACCGCGAGGCGACGTTCCTCATCGGCGGCGACCAGTGCACGCGGCGCTGTGACTTCTGCCAGATCGACACCGGCAAGCCGCAGGAGCTCGACCGCGACGAGCCCCGCCGGGTCGCCGAGTCCGTCCAGCAGATGGAGCTGCGCTACGCCACCATCACCGGCGTCGCCCGCGACGACCTGGAGGACGGCGGCGCCTGGCTGTACGCGGAGACCGTCCGCCAGATCCACGCGGCGATGCCGGACACCGGCGTCGAGCTGCTGATCCCCGACTTCAACGCGGTGCCCGAGCAGCTCGCCGAGGTCTTCTCCTCCCGCCCCGAGGTGCTGGCCCACAACGTCGAGACGGTGCCGCGGATCTTCCGCCGCATCCGCCCCGGCTTCCGTTACGAGCGCTCCCTCGAAGTGATCACCAAGGCCCGCGAGGCCGGTCTGGTCACCAAGTCCAACCTGATCCTGGGCATGGGCGAGGAGCGCGCCGAGGTCAGCCAGGCCCTGCGCGACCTGTACGAGGCGGGCTGCGAGCTGATCACCATCACCCAGTACCTGCGGCCCACGCCGCGGCACCACCCGGTCGAGCGCTGGGTCAAGCCGCACGAGTTCGTCGAGCTGAAGGACGAGGCCGACGCCATCGGCTACGCCGGCGTCATGTCGGGCCCGCTGGTCCGCTCCTCCTACCGCGCGGGCCGGCTGTACCAGCAGGCCGTCGAACGGCGTAACGCCGCGGTGCCGGCCCAGACCGCCTGACCGAGCCGCCGCGGCCCGCCCGGCCCGGCCGCCCGCCGCTTCGGCTCTCCCCCGTGCGGCCCGTACGACCTGCGACTTCCACGCGCCCGTACGGGCCGCATCGGCGTTCTCCGCGGTTTGACCGGGCCGAAACCCGCTGCTAACACCGAAGAGCGACCGTAGCGGAGCAGCACGCATCCGTGGACACCACGCGCCCCGAGGAGACCACCACCATGCTCGCCGTGTCCGTACGCCCGCCATTTCGCCCGTCCATCGCCGCGACCCTGCGGGCGGTCGAGGGCCTGCTGCTGGGCCCCGGGCAGCGCACCGCCCGGCGCAACGCCTGGACGGCGGTCCTCGCGGACCGGCGCCGCGCCAAGGACCGGCGCGAGGCCGAACACCTGATGGAGGCCGTGGCTACCCGCACGCCACAGGCGACGTAAACTGCCGTACATGGCGAGGAAGGAAACATCCGAGAACCCCGGGCGGCTGAAACAGATCGCCCTGACCTACAAGATGACCAAGAAGGTCGACTCGAAGGTCGGCTTTGTCGTCGCGGCTGTGGGCATCATCACGTTCGGTGTCTTCCTCGCGATCGGTCTGTGGATCGACCATCCGATCCTGCTTGGCATCTTGGGCTTCGTGCTGGCCTTCCTCGCGATGGCCATCATCTTCGGCCGACGGGCGGAGCGGGCGGCCTTCGGGCAGATGGAGGGCCAGCCGGGCGCGGCGGCTGCGGTCCTGGAGAACGTCGGGCGTGGCTGGTCGGTGACCCCGGCCGTGGCGATGAACCGCAACCAGGACGTCATCCACCGGGCCGTCGGCAAGGCCGGCATCGTGCTGGTGGCGGAGGGCAACCCGAACCGGCTGCGCTCCATGCTCGCTGCCGAGAAGAAGAAGATGGCGCGCATCGTGGCCGACGTGCCGGTGCACGACGTGATGGTCGGCGACGGCGAGGGCGAGGTCCCGATCAGCAAGCTGCGGACCAAGCTGCTGAAGCTGCCGCGCGTGCTGCCCGGCGCGCAGGTGACCGTGGTCAACGACCGGCTCAGGGCCCTCGGCGACCTGATGAAGAACATGCCGATCCCCAAGGGCCCGATGCCCAAGAACATCCGCATGCCGAAGGGCCGCTGAACCGGCTCCCGGCCGACCCGGGCGAGCCCCGCGGCGCGACCTCAAGAGGGGTGACCAGGACCGACAGGTCCGGGCCACCCCTCTCGCGCGTTGACCTGCCGCGGGCTCATGCGTTGGCGCTGCGCCGGGCCCTGGCTGCATGGTGGGTGTCCTGTACGCCTACGCCTTCACGTACGTGTACGTACGCGCGCGCAGCCAGCCAACGCCAAGCCAGCCGGCCAGCCACACGTCAGCGCCGCGGACCGTACGTGGACGGCGTACGCGGATTCACGCCGATTCCGTACCCGGGCAGCACGCGGAGGTACGCGGGGTTACGCAGACCTCGGGCGCGCCCCCGCGGGCCGGGCGTCGGGAGGGCCGCGGGAAGGGGCCGTCGCACGCGGCCGACGGACGCCATCGGCAGCCCCTGCCGCAACGACGGCGCGGACGGGGGCGGAGTCAGATGCGGATCTGGACGGCGCCCGCTATGCGGTCGTGGAGGCCGCGGGAGTCGCGGTCCCAGATGACGGCGGGGATGACCACGCCCAGCAGCACGCAGCGCAGCAGCGTGCGCGGCAGGGAGAGGCGGTTGCCGTCGATGCCGACCACGCGGATGCGGAGCAGCATCTTGCCCGGGGTGCAGCCGAGCGTGCCCACGGTCAGCGCCGACATCACAAGGAAGACCGGCAGGGCCCAGTTCCCCGCCGAGGTCGCGTTCCGATCGGCCAGCAGGGCGTACGCGATGAGCATGCACAGTGCCCAGTCGACGAGCAGGGCGAGCATGCGTCGGCCGGGCGGCGCGATGGCGCCCCGGCCCTCGCGGGGCAGCCCCAGCCGTTCACCCCGGTAGCCGAAGTCGACGCCCATCTGCTCGGCCGTCGCACGCGGTCCGGAGAGCCACGATCCGAGTACTTGCCTGTTATCCACCCCACCAAGGTACTGCGCGGGTCTGACAACCGGTCCTTGCGGGTCGGCCAACGGCCCGATGGCGCGGTCGGCGGGCACGCGGCACCCTCGGAGTAGCAGGCATTCCGGCCCCGCGCGCCGGTTAACCTCAGCGAAACAAATGGGTCATGCTCGGGAAATCCCGGCTACCTATGGTCGGGTTCAGCGCAGCACCGTACAGATTCAGACCGCACAGGTCAGCGCGATCGAAGCAACCCCGACCGCTCCGGGCCGGGCTAGGAGGATTTGGTGTTCCAGAACGGCGACGACGCCAAGAAGTTCATCGCGGACGAGGACGTCAAGTTCGTGGACGTCCGCTTCTGCGACCTGCCTGGCGTGATGCAGCACTTCACGATCCCGGCGACGGCGTTCGACCCCTCCGAAGAGCTGGCCTTCGACGGGTCCTCGATCCGCGGTTTCCAGGCGATTCACGAGTCGGACATGGCGCTGCGCGCGGACCTGAGCACGGCGCGCCTCGACCCGTTCCGCCGGGACAAGACGCTCAACATCAACTTCTTCATCCACGACCCGATCACGGGCGAGCAGTACAGCCGCGACCCGCGCAACATCGCCAAGAAGGCCGAGACGTACCTGGCCTCCACCGGCATCGCGGACACCGCGTTCTTCGGCCCCGAGGCCGAGTTCTACGTCTTCGACAACGTGCGCTTCAACACCGCGGCGAACGAGTCCTTCTACCACATCGACTCCGAGGCCGGCGCCTGGAACACCGGTGCGGTGGAGAACAACCGCGGCTACAAGGTGCGCTACAAGGGCGGCTACTTCCCGGCCCCGCCGGTGGACCACTTCGCCGACCTGCGTGCAGAGATCTCCCTGGAGCTGGAGAAGGCCGGCCTCCAGGTCGAGCGCCAGCACCACGAGGTGGGCACCGCCGGTCAGGCCGAGATCAACTACAAGTTCAACACGCTGCTGGCCGCGGCGGATGACCTGATGCTCTTCAAGTACATCGTGAAGAACGTCGCCTGGCGCAACGGCAAGACCGCCACCTTCATGCCCAAGCCGATCTTCGGCGACAACGGCTCCGGCATGCACGTCCACCAGTCGCTGTGGTCCGGCGGCGAGCCCCTCTTCTACGACGAGCAGGGCTACGCGGGCCTCTCGGACACCGCCCGCTACTACATCGGCGGCATCCTCAAGCACGCGCCGTCGCTGCTGGCCTTCACCAACCCGACGGTGAACTCGTACCACCGCCTGGTGCCCGGCTTCGAGGCCCCGGTGAACATGGTCTACTCGCAGCGCAACCGCTCCGCCGCCATGCGCATCCCGATCACCGGCTCGAACCCGAAGGCCAAGCGCGTCGAGTTCCGCGCCCCGGACCCCTCGTCCAACCCGTACCTGGCCTTCGCCGCGCTCCTCCTCGCCGGCCTGGACGGCGTGAAGAACAAGATCGAGCCGGCCGAGCCGATCGACAAGGACCTCTACGAGCTCGCCCCCGACGAGCACGCCAACGTCCCGCAGGTCCCGACCTCCCTGCCGGCCGTCCTTGAGGCCCTGGAGGCGGACAACGAGTACCTCCAGCAGGGCGACGTCTTCACCTCCGACCTGATCGAAACCTGGATCGACTACAAGCGCACCAACGAAATCGACCCCATCCAGCTCCGCCCGCACCCGCACGAGTTCGAGCTGTACTTCGACCTGTAAGGGGCGGGGTCGGCGCTCCCCGCCGAGGCGCGCGGGGGTGATGAGCGGCCGGGGCGGGAACCAAGATTGTGGTTCCTGCCCCGGCCGCTTGTTGTTTTGGCTGGGTGGCGGCTACGGAACGCCTTCCTGCCGGATCTCTGCTGACACCGCTGGGAGCCCGCGCCGCGGACCGTTCCACACGCTCCCTGGGGTCACCGCTTGGCGCGCGGGAATCCGGCCACCCTGCCGATCGCGTTTCCGTACCGGCCGTGCCCGCGTCGAGCGTTCCGGATCTTCCGGCTGACCCTCGTCAACTGTTCGGCGATGAACTCGCTGTCCTGTCGGACGTTTCGGTAGTCGAACCTCAGGTACTGCCGTCGCGACATCTCGTCCAGCAGCCCGGGCGACCCGTCGCCGGCGACGCTGCGAACTCCGGAGAGGAGCACGGGGACCACCTTCCGCTGGTGTTTCAGCGCCTCTTCGATCTCACGCAGAGCCCAACTGTCCCCGCCATCGGACGCGCTGGACGCGCCCGGTTCCGCCGCCCAGCCCTCATCGATGATCGCGAGCATCACCTCGCACTCGGCCACCGCCGCCAGGATGGCCTCCGCGTAGTCCGCCCCCGGGGCGATCGACCGGGCGGCGCGGAACACCTGCCCTTGCCCGAAGTGTCCGATCAGCAGTTCGTCGAGCAGGGCCGCCGCATAGGCCCCGCCCTGCCGGCGGTAGTTGAGAAAGACCAGCGCCACTTCGCCCCCTTGCCGGCCCGCCCCGCTGCACGGCGCCGCCATCCGCCCACGGGGGACCGATGCGCTGCGCCGTGCCGGGTGGATCGGTTCCTCCCGCTCATCGGCCCCGCGGCAGGCGCCGTGAGCGGGGCGGCGCCCTCCTGTCCTACTCCTCCTCCCCCTCATCCCGCGCACTCAGCGCCACGTTGTTGCTCACCGTGAAGAACGGCTTGATGCGGGTGGTGCCGCGGGTGGGGTGTTCGCGGAGGGCTGGGGGGGCGTAGTCGGTCTTCTTGCGGTCTACTACGTCGCCCGTGATGCGGCCCAGGGGAATGGGTGGGGTGGTGGGGGTGTGGACGGTGAGGTCCCAGAGGTCGTGTTCTGTGGTGCGGCGTTGGAGGGCCTCGCGGTAGGGGAGGACGAAGGTGAAGTGGCCGTCGGGGTGGGGGGTGACGGGGACGGTGAAGTCGTACGCGTCGCCTTCGCGGGCCTTTGCGTGCACCGTGGCGTCGGTGAGGGGGACGTTCGCGGGGGCCAGGACGCGGGCGGTGAGGGTGGCTGCTTCCTGGGTGACGGCCACCTGGGTGACCTCCGCGTGGGCGGCGCGGTGCCAGCTACGGAGGGCCAGGAAGCCGTCCGTGGTGGTGTAGGGAATCCAGGGGGCGAGGGCGTCGGCCGCGCGGGCGGGGGGCTCGCCGATGAGGCGGGCCTGTTCGGTGAGGGTGGCGGTGAGGCGGGTGCGCTTCTCGGTGCCGCGCGGCGCCACGTAGCAGTCCCAGCGGCCCTCGGCCAGCACGTGGTCGCGGTGGCCGAGCAGGATCTCGGGGGTGCCGGACTCGGGGACCGATACGCGGACCTCGCGGCGCTCGGGGTCGCGGCGCAGCCGGGCGACGAAGTCGAGCGGGCCCGCGGGGACGTGGGTCAGGCGGACGGTGATGTCGCCGGCCGCGGTGGAGCGGGCGTGGGCGGTGGGGCGCGGCGCTTCGGCCGTACCGGCAGCGGCCTGCGCGGCGGCGGCCGGCTGTTCCGCGGCCTGCGCCGGCGCTTCGTCGCCGCGGAGCGCGGCCCGCATCCGCCGGAGCAGACCGGGGCGCGCGGCCTTGCGGTCGGCCGAGTGGTCGGCGCTCTGGTCGGCCGGCGTCCGGCCGACGGCGGGGGCGGCGGCGCGACCGGCGCGCGGGGTCCCGGCGCGGTCCGGGGCGAGGCCGGTGCACAGTTCCTCGTAGCGGCGGGCGATGACCTCGGGGGCGAAGGTGGCGGCCTTGGTCAGCGCGCCCTCACCGAGCTTGCGGCGCAGCGCGTCGTCGGACAGCAGCGTCCGCAGGGCCTGGGCGTACGCGCTCACGCCGCCGTCGGTGGCCGATCCCTCGGAGACGAGGGGGACGAGCAGCCCGTCCGCGCCGTGGCTGATGATCTCGGCGGGGCCGTGCGGGCAGTCGGTGGCGATGACGGGGACGCCGCAGTGCATGGCCTCCACGATGGTCATGCCGAAGGACTCCATGTCGGAGGAGACCGCGGCCAGAGCGCCCTTCGCCCACTCCGTCTCGATCGGCGACACCGCGCCCATCAGGAAGATCCGGTCGTACAGGCCCAGGTTGTCGATCAGGCGGCGCAGCTTGGCGCGCTCGGGGCCGCGCCCGTACACCCGGAGCGTCCAGTCCGGGTAGTCGGTGGCGACCGCGGCGAACGCCTTGATCAGCCGGTCGTAGCGCTTGACGGCGACCAGGCGGCCGGCCGACACGATCACCCGGGAGTCCAGCGTGGCGGGCTCGACCGCGGGCCGCGGGACGCCGTTGGGGATGGCCAGGATGGTGGTGGTGACGTCGGGCAGGGCCGTGCGGTACTGCTGGGCGTCCGCCTCGGAAACCGTCACGAAGGCGTCCAGGTCGCGCAGGGCGGCGTTCTGGTCGGTGCGCAGTTGGTCGCTGTGCGCGTCGAGCGAGAGGTGTTCCTGGCCGATGCGCACCTGGTGGGGCTGGCCGTAGCGGGCCAGGTAGCCGTTGAGGATGGGGCGGGTCGCGATGACCACGTCCGCGTCGGTACCGGCCAGGAAGTCGGCGATCCGCTGGTCGTGCAGGGCCGTGTAGTGCAGCCGGCCGAAGTCGACGCCCTTGTCCGGGAACATCGTGTTGGGCTGCTTCGTCAGCTCGTGCTCGCCCTCGTACGTGGGGCTGTCCTCGCGCATGTCGATCAGCGAGGTCAGGCGCACCCGGGGGCCGTAGGAGAGCTGTGGTTCGTCGGCGACCCGGTGCACGCTGACGACCTCGACCTCGTGGCCGGCCGCGAGCGCGGCGGAGAGGTTGACCGTGGAGCGGATGGTCCCCCCGATGCCGTACGCATTGTGGATCAGGAAAACGATCTTCATCTGTGAGACCCCACTGCTCCTGCCGCCACGGCCCGCCCGCGGGGTCGTGAACTGATGAACCTCCGGCCCGTCCGGCCGGGGACGCCCTTCGTCCACCGCGGGGTTCCACCACCGCCGGAGCCCCGAACCGTCTGGGTTCCGAGCCGCCGAAGGGCACGAGCATGATCGAATAGGAGGTGTTCCGGGAGCAAAATTAACCCACAGCTCGTGCGCTCGTCACCTTGCGGCCGTCCGTGCGGCCGGCGGGGCGGTATCCGTACGGCCCCTGCCGGGCGGGGCGTCCCGCAGGGGCCGGGTGGGCGGCGGCTCGCCTCGCGCGCGTACGCGGGTGGGTGTGAGCGCGTTTACGCATCCGTACGGAGCCTGTGAGGTGCGGCGGCGGGCCTGAACCCTTCCGCGCGTACGCGCGCGTCACCCGGTCCGTGTGTGTGCCGCGTGGTGCGGCGTGCCGTCTTCCGCGCGTACGCGCGCGTAACGCCCCAGGCCAGTTCGTACGGGGCCTGCGGCCAGCCCCGCACCGGACCCGAGACCGGTCTCGTACGGGGCCCGCGGCCGGCCCGTCAGCTTGTGGCGGGGGCCGCCGGGGGCTGGTCCGTGGCGTCCGTGGTGGGCGTCAGGAGGGTGCGGAGTTCGGTCACCGCCCGGCGCAGTTCGGTGGCGAAGGCGTGCATCTGGTCGGCCACCGGGCGCGGGGTGCTCAGGTAGACGTGGAAGCGGTCCGGGAGCAGAACGTAGGCGACGCCGATGCAGCGGCTGCTGGTGGAGCCGAAGCCGAAGTACTGGATGTGGGTGGAGGGGGCGGAACTGGTGCTCAGGTAGTCGTCCCGCATGATCACCCAGCCGGGGCTGCGGTAGAGCGCGGGCTGTTCGTGCACGCCGAGTTGCGCGCCCCGGCGGCGCTGGATCAGTTCGAGCTCCCACAGGTGCTGCTCGGGCGCCTGGCCCACCTGGCACTCCCTGGCGCGGGCCACGTGGCGCTCGGCGGCGGCGCGCAGCGCGGCCCGGCGGGTGTCGACGCCGGCCGCAGGGTCCTCCATCGCCGTGACGAACGCCTGGATCTCCGGGGTGACCACCCGCATCGCCTCGGTGCGACCGCGCCGGTACTGGCGGGTGGCGATCGACTCGTAGGTGGCGCCGAGGTGGCCCTTGGCGCGCTGGTGGGCCAGTTGGTACGCGAGTTGGACGAAGGCGTCCGGCGAGATGCGCAGCGCCTTGGCCGTCCGGGAGCCGAAGTCGTCGAAGGCCACGGTGCGGGTCGCGGTGTGCGCGCCGTACGCGGCGAAGGCGTCCGCCGCCGCGCGGATCGTGGCGCGCAGCGGTGCGTCGACGGCGAACTCGACGCGGTGCGGTACGGGCGCGCCCTGGGTGCGGGCGCCGGCGCCGCGGGCGTGCTCATCGGCCGGCGCGCCGAGCAGGGCGTCGGTGAAGCTGAGGATCGTCGTACCGTCCAGCTCGCAGTGTTCGACGTTGATGCCGGCCCGGCCGTCGGCGAAGACGATCAGCGACAGTGCCTTGTCGAACCAGCGGTTCCCGCGGTCGCCGAAGAGCAGTTCGTCGCCGGCCTGGTGCGCGTCGGCGGGGGCGACGTCCTCCAGGCAGACGCAGAACAGCGCGGTCTCCACCGTGTCCAGCGCCGCCGCGTTGTCCGGGTGCGCGGCCAGCAGTTCCGCCCGGGCGGCGGCCCACTCCGCGCGGGCCATGGTGGTCAGGTGGCCCACCGAGGCGCCGGGGGCCGCCGGTTCCGCGCCGATCTCGCGCACCGCGCGGAGCCCAGCGGCCAGGTCCGCCAGGCTGTGCGGCGTGCCGTCGGGGCCGAGCACGTCGAGGCGGAACGGGTGGCCGCGGTGGAAGACCACGACGTGCCTGGCCTGCGAGGGGCCCGGCCAGTCAGCGGTGTACGGGGCGCGCACGGTGTCCTGGACGGCGCCGGGGATGCGGGTCGCGGAGAACAGGTACTTGTTCTGCTCCATCGTCTGTGGCACGCCGCGCTGGACGAGCGGAGGCACCTGTTCCGCGTCGAGCAGCCGCTTGTAGTGCAGGGCCCCGGCGATCAGCCCGGCGGCCCGTTCCACCTGCGGCTGGTCGTCGTCCTGGAAGAGGAAGAAGAAGTTGGCGTTGAGCGCGATCCGGTCGCGGCGGCCGAGGTAGCGGTAGGGCCAGAAGGTGTCGAGCCAGCTATGGACGCCCTCGGTGGCGTCGTAGTCGGCCAGCGCGCCGTGCAGCACCGTGCCGGGCCCGTCAGCGGCGGCGAAGGCCGCGACCTCGGCCCGGGTGGCGGCCAGTTGTTCGGCGGTGAGCAGCGGCGCACACCAGTCGATGAACCGCTCGCAGCTCTCTTCCAGGGTCGGCAGCGGGACGCGCGGCAGGACGTCCGCGCGCGCGAAGGTGGGCACTTGGGCGGGTGCGCCGGCGGACGGCTCGCCGAGCGGGGTGGCGGGGGCCGTCGGGCCCGGGTTCTGCTGGCTGCTGGGCATGGGCGCCTTTCTTTGACTGGGAGCGGGGGGGGCGGCGGGGGTGCTTGGGGGCGCTTGGGAAGGGTTCGGGATCAGTTGCGGTACTTATGGGTGGTTGTGGCGCGTGGGGGCGGAGGGGCGCACGTGGGCTCGTGTTGCTGAACTTCCTTTTCCAGACGGCACGTTGAGGCACCCGAGCCGTTCGGGGATGTCGAGGCTAAGGGCTGCGGCGGGTGGCGGGTGGCATGGGGTGTCCGCGGAGTGGCGCCGCGGGGCGCCGCTGAGGGGTACGGGGCGGGGTCGGCGTCGCGGCGTACGGAGGACGAGGGCGGGGCGAAGACGGGGGCAGGCGCGGGGCGCCGTCAGTCGAGCAGGCGGTCGCCGCGGACCGCCTCCGCCGCATGGTGGACGGGAAGCACGCGGCCGAAGAGTTGGCGGGGGCGCGCGACGCTGCCGACGACGCCGGGGCGCTGGCTGTAAGCGAAGATCGCGGAGTGCCGGGCGCCCGGGCCGCGCACCGGGCTGACCCGGTGCAGCGCATAGCGGCCGAGGAAGAGTTGCAGATCACCCGGGGTGAGCGGGAGGCGGCGGACGAGATGTTCGGCGCGGCCGGCGAGTACGGCCCTGACCTGGTCGAAGTTCTCGTCCGCCACGGACCTGAGGTGCGGGCAGTACGCGAAGAGGCCGCCGCCCTGCGGGGCCTGGGTCAGCATGCTCACGGTGAACTCGTTGGTGTCGAAGTGCCACGGGTGGCCGCGGCCCGGCGGAACGACGTTGAGCACCAGACCGGAGAGCGGGTCGGCGAGTTCGTACAGGGTGGGCAGTTCGAAGCACGCGGCGAGGAAGCGCTGGAACGCCTGGTGCGTGTAGAGCCGGCTGATCAGGGCCGATGTGGGGATGCGGTCGCGGGCGACGAAGGCGTTGCCGCGCTCGAAGGGCGTACGGGCCGGGTGGTCGACCGGCAGGTCGTCGGCCACGGCGATGTTGTAGACGTTGACGGTCTCGACGTCGACGTGGGCCAGCGGCGCCAGTGCGGCGCCCTCCCGGCGCAGCGCCGCGCGGAGTTCGGGGCGGACGAAGTCGCGCAGCACGGTGCAGCCGAGCGTGGCCAGTTCGCGCCGGGCGCGGTCCACCACGGCGCGCCCGGCGGGGCCGGCGAGGTCGAGGAGGGGGTACCGGTCCGTGTTGACCACCTGGTCGAGCGACGTCGCTTCCACAGTGCCCATGGGGTCCTCTCGGGGTACGGGGGCGGCCGGGTCGAGCCGGCGGTGGCGCCGGGGCCGCCCCGGCCCCCCCCCCGGGGCCCCCCGCCCCCGGCGCCCCCGGCGGGGGGGCCGGGGCGGCCCACCGCCGCGCCGAGCACGGCGGTGACCAGCACGGTGGCGCCGAACCCGTACCAGGTCGAGCGCAGCGACCACAGCTTGGCCCACTCCGCGCGGACCACGCGCGGCCAGGTCACCCGGAAGTCGGCCGGCGCGCCGCCGGGGGCCGCCTCCCCGGGCGGGGCGCGGGGGCCGCCGGTCGGGGCGCTCATGCGCAGGCCCCCTGCGCTCCGGCGGCGCCCGGCCCGTCACCCGGCCGCACCGCGTACTCCGACTCGTCCCGCGTGAGCTCCATGAACGCCTCCTCCAACGAGGCACGGCGCGGGGTGAGTTCGTGGATCGGCAGGGCGTGGGCGGCGGCGGTGTCGCCGATGTGGCGGCCGTCGGCGCCGGTGACCCGCAGCGTGTCGGGGCCGTGGGCGGTGACGCGGACGCCGGGGCCGGCCAGCAGCGCGCGCAGTCGGTCCGCCTCCGGCGAGACCACCGTGACCTCCCCGACCCCCGCGTCCTGCACGAACTGCCGCACGGTGGTGTCGGCCAGCAGCCGCCCCCGGCCGATGATGATCAGATGCTCGGCGGTCAGCGCCATCTCGCTCATCAGATGTGAGGAGACGAAGACGGTGCGGCCCTCGGCGGCGAGCGCCTTCAACAGGTTGCGAATCCACAGCACCCCCTCCGGGTCGAGCCCGTTGACCGGCTCGTCCAGGATGACCGTGGCCGGGTCGGCGAGCAGCGCGGCGGCGATGCCCAGGCGCTGCCCCATGCCGAGGCTGAACCCCTTGACCCGCCGGTCGGCCGCGTCGCCTAGGCCCACCCGCTCGATCACGGCGGAGACCTGGCGGCGCGGGATGCCGTGCGTGGGGGCGAGGCCCGTCAGATGCGCGCGGGCCGTGCGCCCGGGGGGGATCGAGCGCGCCTCAAGGAGCGCGCCGGCCTGGCACAGCGGCGCACGGTGCGCGACGTACGCGCGGTCGCCGATGGTGGCCCGGCCGCTGGTGGGGGCGTCGAGGCCGAGCAGCATCCGCATCGTCGTCGACTTGCCCGCGCCGTTGGGGCCGAGGAACCCGGTCACCGTGCCCGGCCGCACGGTGAACGTCAGGTCCCGTACGACGGTCCGCTCCCCGTACCGCTTCGTGAGCCCGTACGCCCTGATCATCGCTGCACTCCCGATCGTCCGGCCCGCCCCGGCCGCGCGCCATCGCCCGCGGCC